>JAUVEQ010000130.1 GCA_030594725.1 Methanobacteriota archaeon | reverse complement strand
AATGTGTAGGACTCATGCAGTATCGCAAGCGATACTGCGAGCATGTGTTGCCGGGCATGTCCGACAGCTTGGGGGTGAAAGTCCCCTGTACAACCTGGTGGAGGTGAAGTACTAGCGACTCGCAAGGGCGCCGTCGTGAGGCGTCGTCTGAAGGAAGCGATAGCAAAACCGCGACCCGACGAACAGAAATCGTGATGACCCGGAGAAGCTTGCGCCTCCCGAGCCTTTTGCGTAGCCAGGCGTAATGCCTGCGAATGCTGCGGACCTCCCTGCCGTGGAACCCCGGGGAGGTGATGGTGCCTTCGACGAGCATCACTGACGTCGCGATGACACGCTCCCCGATGTCCACGGCGAGGACTGGTGCGTGAGATGGAATTGGGAGGATGGGAGCATCCTTGGAAACGACGATGTGGAGATGGTACTCCTTCCCGCGCTTGATGAGCCGGCTGTCGCAGACCTCGCATTCTGCAAGGAGCCTGCTATGGTCCCTGGACATGCGAAGTGGAAGGCGGACCCTGCCATCGGGAGTGGGAATGGATGCGAACCAGGGCGCGAAGGCGCCTCCTGGCAGGAGCTTGAGTGCGTCCTTCGGGACCCCAACGGGCGCATCGGCGCCCTTCTTGACCTTCCAGGACAGCTCGCGGCAGTAATAGGATGGAAGGTCCGTGCTCTCACGGAGGAGCGCGTAATCGCGTTTCGATCCGAGCGCATCCTTCCAGGACCTCCAGAGTGCGTCGAGGGCCTTACGTTTCCTCGCGGTAGGTTGGTATACCTTTGCCGTGATGGTTTTTACCAGTTGCATCATGTGAATATAGGGCATTATCCATTAAATAGCCAGACAGGGGGGGTCGGTGAAGGTGACCATGGAAGAAGGTCATGCCACCGAATAGCATGTTTAACAAATACGGTAATGGAAAGTGTTATAATCAATCGCTGAGAATATACACAATCGAGGGGTTCTATGGACACAGTCATTGGAATAAACATCGGTACGACCTCCACAGAGGGGTGCCTTGTGAACGTAAGGTCCGGGAGCGTCGTGTCCCAATGTTCAGTGGGTTATTCGCCGGGCTTCAAGAACCTGGATGGGGTCAAGAACGGTGCCGAACAGAGGTCCCAGGTCTGGACCGATTCTGCCATACGATCGGCAAACGAGATGGTGCTCGCGGGGAACAACCTCGATGCCGAGGTAAGGGCCGTTGCGATCTCGAGCATGATCGGTGGGCTCAACATTCCCGTGGGCCGGGACTTCGAACCTCTGCGCGCCGTGCCGATATGGCTCGACCGGCGGGCCCACCGGGAGGCCAAGGCGGCCTCCGACACCCTTGACAGCGAGCACCTGGGCAAGGTCACTGGCAACGTGGACATCTCCCCCTCCCTGGGCTTCACCAAGCTCTTGTGGTACATGGCCAATGACACCGAGCGTTTCCGCCGGACCCGCGCCCTGGTGACCCCCAACGGCATGATGGTCAAGATGCTGACGGGCGAGCACGTAACGGACATCGGGTCCCTCGGTGCCTTCGGGGGTGTGCTGGACCGGTCAAGGATGCGGATCGACGACGAACTGCTGTTCCAGATCGCCCAGGTCGGCTCGCAGCTGGCTGGAGAGCGGCTGGAGCTCTCACCGGACCTGTTCGGGACCATCGTCGGGTCAGACAAGGTCGTGGGGCCCGTCTCCGCTGCGGGGGCGGGTCTTTCCGGGCTCCCAGAGGGGATACCCGTGGTGGCATCGGGTCTGGATGCCTCCGTCGCCCTTCTGGCATCCGGGGGGCGCGAACCAGGGGACAACATCCTGATGATGGGCACGTCATGGTCCCTGGGCGTCCTCAGCAACCGGACCTCGAACGTGCCGGTGCCGGGAATGCTCCACACCCCTCACGTCGTCGGAGGTGATTCGATGACCTTCTCTATGACCGGAGGCCCCTACACGGGCGGAACTGCCGGTTTCTGGATGCCCGAGATGGTGGCGAGGTCGTCCTTCGCCAAGCTCGAGCGGGAGGCCAAGATGGTCCCGCCTGGTGCTGGCGGGGTCACCTTCCTACCGTACCTGATGGGGGATCGGACGCCGCTGGGACAGGACAACGTCACGGGCGCATTCCTGGGCCTTCGCGCGGACCACAACCGGGCCCATATGTTCACGGCGGTCCTGGAGGGAGGTGTCATGCTCCACGAGGAGTGCATGGAGGACGCCGCGCGCATGGGTATCGAGCTCAAGACCACCCGCGTGGTGGACGGCGCCTACAGGTCGGCCCTCTGGCGGTCCATCATCGCCGACGTCACGGGTCGTCCCATAATGTACCACCCGGATTTCCCCGGAATCTCCTACGGCGACGCGATGTTGGCTGCCCTGGCTTCGGGGATGGTGTCCGATGACAGGATCTTCAAGTGGGTACCCCCGGCGAGGACGATAGAACCGACGGAGGACGATAACCGGAAAGCGGCCTACGGAAGGGCAAGGGAGCGGTACAGGAGGTACAGGGACATCCTGGGCGACCTCTGAGTTCCAGGGTCCCAGGGTCGCTGTTCCCGGGGACAGGCCTTCTCGCAATATCACAGGTACACAAAAACCAACACTTTTTAAAGGGATGGGCCCCTAACAGCTCCGCCCAGAGATTGGGCGATACCGGGGGAGTAAGATATGTATGGGACGTCAAGCGAGAGCGGTGAAGATTCGGATGTGCCTCCAACGTGCCCGGCCTGTCAGGGGAAGACCTACTACGTCGACCCAGAACAGACGGTGATCACCTGTTACGATTGTGGTCGTTACTTCAGGCGCAAGAAGCCTGGGCAGGAGGACGCGCCCTCCGTTCCGGCCCCGCCACCTGCGGTCCCTGAACCGCCTGTTGCCGAGCCCATGATGGCCGAACCACCCGCGGTCCCTGAACCGCCCGTGCCCGAACCGGCAGCCGTCGTTGCGCCCCCGGTACCGGAGCCACCGGCCTATGCCCCACCTCCACCACCCGTCATCCAACCAGAGGCGGCGCCTTCCCTGGTGCCCGAACCGGAACCACCCGTCCCGGTCCCCGAACTGCCGATGACGGCCCCGGTGGAGGTCGTGGAGGAGGGTGACTTCGACCTGATGCTCGGTGACGCTGCCGAGGTCCCGGAACCGGACCACTCGTCCCATGCCTCCATCGAGGTGGGAGAGACGGTCCATTGCTCCGTGTGCGGATTCCCCATGCAACAGGACTGGAAGGTCTGCCCCAACTGTGTGTCGCGGTACGAGACATCGTGCACCAACTGCGGCAAGACCATGTCCGCATGGTGGCTCATCTGCCCCTGGTGCGAGACGCCGAAGCACACGGACCACATACATATCGGCCAGAGCTGAAACCGAAACCAGGAGGTCAAATGATGTACAGCCGCTCCCCTACTGGGGGACGCCGGACCCGACCCGCCCATCGCGCTCGCCGGACCCCGGTGCTCCTCATCCTGATCGTATTGGCAATGGTCTGCTCCATGGCAGCCCCCTCGGTGCCACCAGCGGACGTACCATTACCGACCACCGGTGGAGGCCTCCCATGGTCGCCCGACGATGTGGGGCCAGCATCCCCCGGACCCGACCTGAACGCCTCATCCGATGACATCTCCCTATCGGACAATGCACCGGGGCAGGGCCAGTCCGTCACGGTGAGTCTGACGGTCCGGAACACGGGCGACGAGGACGCGCACAACGTGACCGTCGACGTGTACGACGGCGACGATACCACCGGCACCCTCGTCGCGTCCTTCCACATCGACAACGCCTCATCGGGGAGCAGCACGGCCCTCAATACGGCCTGGACGGCCGTCCTCGGGTCCCATAATATCACCATGTACCTGGACGTGGATGACAACGTCACCGAGGATTCGGAGATCAACAACGAGGCCTCGAGGACGGTTGCCGTATCTGGAGTACCGGATGTAGGCCTCGTCAAGGGCGCGTTCCTAATTTCCACCAACCAGGCGGGGTCCGTGACCCTCACCGCAGACGTGATCAACACCGGGAACGCCACGGCCACCGGTTACAGGGTGGGGTTCTACGAGGGAGACCCGGATTCCGGTGGGAGCCTTATCGGCAACATGGACCTGTCCGACCTCCCGGCCGGTGACAGGTCGACCGCGACCACCACCTTCACGGCTCTCGAGGGGGAGTACCACCTCTACGCACGCTTGGAGAAGACCGATCCCCTGGACCCCGCGGGCAACCACAAGGTGGACCGCAAGGTATGGATCAACGGGGCGATAGTCTCGAGGGCTGGACCCGACCACGTGGTGATGGCGGGACAGAACGTAACGTTCGACGGCTCCGACAGCTGGTCGATAGATGGTGCCATAACCAACTACACCTGGGACTTCGGTGACAGCACCACGGGATACGGTGCCACCGTCACCCACAACTACACCAATAGTGGTACCAGCGCCAGGGTAGTGAATGTCAAGCTCACCGTGCGGGATGGCTCAGGGCGGTCGACCAGCGATACCGCCAAGGTCTACGTGAACCCAGCTGGCTCCACGGGCCCGACCGCCGACGCCGGAACGGCGCCCGCGGGAGACACGCTGGAGGAGCTGACCTTCGACGGGTCCGGTTCCACCGGCAACATCTCCTCGTACAGATGGGACTTCGGGGACGGTACCACCACCACCGGGTCCTCGGTCACCCATTCGTACTGGGAGGACGGGTCGTACACCGTCTCCCTCGTGGTGCTGGACAGCGCGTCCTTGGCCGACGGAGACACCATCATCGTGGATGTGACCAACCAGGCTCCCGTGGTCGAACCCATCGGGGACATCTACACCGAGATCGGAGTGACCCATGACCTTCTGGTGCTGGCCCACGACGAGGATGGTTACATTGCCAGCTACCTCTGGGACTTCGATGACGGCTCAACCGCAACATCCAGGGATCCCAGCCATACCTGGTACTCTGACGGGTCCCACTTGGTGAGCGTCAATGTTACCGACAATGATGGCGACTTCACCCTGATGGACTTCCATGTCAACATCACCAACATTGCCCCAATTGCCAACTTCACCCTCCCCGAGAGCGCTCTCGAGGCCGAAACCAACAACGTGAGGGCAGACGCGTCACCCACCGTTGAGCCTGGCGATGACATCTCCCTGTACGAGTGGGACTGGGATTCCGACGGGACCTACGACAATACCACTGGCCCCGTCACTTGGACATCCTTCGACCGCCCGGGCTTCTACAACATCACCCTGAGGGTGACCGACGGCGAGGGCTCGACCAACAAGACCTCGAGGGAGATAGAGATCATAGATGTGGCCCCGACCGCCCGGGCCACCAGGAGCAGCAACGCCATCGACGAGGGCGAGAACATCATATTCAACGCCTCCGGGTCATCTGAACCAGGGGGACACATCGTCCAGTACATGTGGGACTTCGACGGCGACTACGTTTTCGAACACAACACCACCGAGGTGGAGGTGAACAAGACCTTCACGGACGTGGGAACGTTCTCTCCAAGGCTCCAGGTGAGGGACGAGGACGGCTCCTTGAGCAATGTCTACGGCGGGTGGTGGATACGTTACTCGGTGTCCAACCTGCCACCCCTGGTGAACGACTCCTACACCTCCGGAATGGAGGGCGAGGTGATAACGATCCACGTGGACGCCTACGAGCCCGGGAACAACCTGGTGGACTTCTACTGGGACTTCGACCTGGACGGGGTCGTGGATGCCCACACCGACGTCCCGTACGCCAACCACACGTGGTGGAGCGCGGGGAACTTCGAGGTATGGGTGAACGTCACGGACACCGAGAACATGAACCCCTCGCCATCATGGGGTGCCGGCCTCTTGGACGTCAACGTCACGGACGTGGCACCCAAGCCCTACGTCGGCGATGGACAGGCGGTGGAAGGCG
The DNA here is from genome assembly GCA_030594725.1 of Methanobacteriota archaeon. Taxonomy (GTDB): domain Archaea; phylum Thermoplasmatota; class DTKX01; order DTKX01. Next base: position 1,904 of record JAUVEQ010000130.1, on the reverse strand, counting down.
AACCCACCGGTTTCACCGTCGAGCTCAGGGGCACCGAGGAGAACATCTCGACCTACTACTTCGACCTGGACGGGGACGGGGAGTTCGAGGTGGAGAGCAAGGTTGCCACACCGGACCTTGTGTTCACCTCCAGGGGGGAGAACGGCAACGTCGAGTGCACCGTCCGCGTGGTGGACACCGACGGGTCTTCTGGCGACGCCAAGTTCTACGTGTTCGTCCATGATGTTGCGCCCGTCGTGACCGGTCCCGAGTTCATTCTAACGATAGAGGGCAACACCATGAGGGTCGAGGTGGAGGCCTTCGAACCCGGCATGGACCTCGTGAGGTACGAGTTCGACTGGACCGGGGACAGCGCTCCCGATAACACGTCCACGGAACCATGGGCCGAGCATATCTACAAGATCCCAGGGGCCAAGCGACTGGTGGTAACGGCCGTGGACGAGGATGGGTCCACGGGCAGTGTCGAGATCCAGGTGCTGGTGGCGAACAGGCCGCCGACGGCTGAGATCACCACACCTTCCCTGGGCCTCGAGGGCGAACCCGTGACACTCTCGGCCGAGGGATCGACGGAGCCTGGGGGACACATCGTCCTTTACGAGTGGGACTACGATGGCGACGGTCTGTTCGACTTCGCGACCCGGGAGCCCGTCCATTCCCACGTGTGGGACGTACCTGGCAACTACAGCGTGGTCCTCCGAGTGACCGACTCCGACGGGACCTTCGACGAGGACTGGGTCCCCGTCAACATCGGGGACGTGGACCCCGTGGCCGGCCTAGAGGTCACCATCAATCCAGAGGACAGGCCCAGCGTGCTAGATGCCTCCAGCTCCTCCGATCCCGGCGGGATAAGCAGGTACATCTGGAACATAACATCCGCGAACCAGAGGCTCGACCTGGAGACCACCGACCCCGTGCTATACTTCACCTTCGACCGTAGGGTGGACTACCAGATCTCGCTGGCGGTCTACGACGATCCCGGCGAGGGCGGCATGGCCCAGATCACCCGGACCATCGTGGCAAGCGACATAAAGAGCATACCGCCTGAGGTCACCTGGGACGTCCCATCATCGGTCCTCGAGGGCGCTCCCGTGGTGTTCCGAGCGTGGGCCGAGGATCCCTTCCCCGATGATCCTGGCCTCGTGGATGGAAGGATCATCACATTCACCTGGGAGTTCGGCGATGGCACGTGGGCGAACGGCGCCGAGGTGACCCACGTCTACCAGAGGGCCTCCGACATCCCCTTCACCGTCGAGCTGACCGTTGTCGACGAGGACGACGACCAGACGGGGCCGCTTACCCAGAACATAACCGTCATCAATCCACCGCCCATCATCAGCCCACCGGACCCCATCATCGTCAAGAGAGGCTCACGCGGTGAGACCACGATCTCGGCGGAGGACGTGACCTCCGTCGATGAGGGCCTGACCTACCTTCTGGCGACCAACTCGCCCGACTGGGCGTCCATGGAAGGGAACAAGCTGGTCGTGAGGCCCGGGGACGATGTCGACCCGGCCACCTACATCATCACGGTGCGGGTGATCGACGTCCTGGACGCCGAGAGCCAGACGCAGGTGCCCGTCGTGATCACCTCCGACGATACGGCCAGCGGTATCAGCTGGGTCCAGTTCCTTGCGATCCTGATACCACTCCTGATCATCGTGCTGGTCGTGGCCGTGTTGATCTCCCGCAGGATGGGCCCATCCTCCTCGGCCCCATCGAAGGATGGCGCCGCGGGCGGCAGCGAGTACGATAATCTCTACGGGGAGCCCACGCGCAAGGTGAGGGCAATATCCAAGGTGGACACCGAGAGGGTGAATGTGGATATCGAGCCCACGGAGGAGGGTGAACCCTACTACCCACCGCCCGTTGAGGGCCCGATCGATGTGCCCGAGCCACCAGCCTAT
>JAUVEQ010000404.1 GCA_030594725.1 Methanobacteriota archaeon | reverse complement strand
ATGGGACGCCGACCTGTGCAGGAAGATCCGCAATCGCCAGTACATGGCCGACCGTTGCTCCGAGTGCCTGATCTCCGACGTGTGCGGCGGCGGCTGTCCGCTCTCCCTTGAGCACGGGGACTACGTCTGTCTGGATCGCAGCAGCAACGTGTGAGGCCAGCTCACTCCCGCTTCCGTCCCAGTGCGTAGAAGACGGGATTGTACGAGAACATGGTCCCCATCTCCAGCGTCTTCTCCCATGCCTCCCTGATACGGGCAAGGCGGATGGGGTTCCTTCGGCCTGCCGCCCTCTCCACGTAGTTCCACTCGTCGTGGAACTCGGTCCGGAGCTGCTCCGAGTCCCATACGCCGGCATGGACGCCGATCTCGGCCGGTATCCCTGCCCACCGGTAGACCTCGCGGAGCTTGCGGCCCATGTGGGGGTCAGCTCCGTAGGACCGGAAACCCTTGACGACGATGTCCCTGACATCCGCCAGCTCCGGCGGGTGGTCGATCCGTGCTCCGAAGTCGGGCTCTGCCAGGCTCAACACGTGACCCTTGGATACACGGGCCATCTCGTCAAGGGCCTGCACGGGCTTGTCCAGCCACATGAGCAGGAAGGTGCTGTACACGATGTCGAAGGACCCGTCATCGTAGGGAAGGTCGTAGACAGAGGCCTCGACCACATCAAGCCCCCGGGCGTTGCAGGCGGTGACCATGTCGATGTCCACGTCGACCCCCTTCACGGCCAGCATCCCCTTGAGCTCGTCCATGACGAAGCCGGGACCGCACCCCACGTCCAGGGCGCTCAACCTCCCCTCGGGAGCGTCCTTACCGATCACCTTGGTCTCGAGGAGCCAGAGCCATGATTCGCGCAGCCACTGGGCCTGTCGCCGGAGCTGCTTGTCCATCATCTGGTGGGATGGGTCTTCCACGGGAGGGGAACGGTCCCGGGTCGTTATATCCTTTTAGACCGGACCTTCAGTGTCCCTTCCTCGGGTCGGTGTTGGTGATAATGGTGCTTACCGAGTCCTGGTTGAAGCCCTTGAAGCCGTCGTTGCGCTCGACGAGCTCCAGGTGGCTGCCCGTGGCGCCCACGCTCCCGAAGGCCTCGAAGTCCTCCTGTCCGATGAACTTCCCCTCCAGCAGCTCGACGGCCCTCTCCTGTTCCACGGCCCACCTCTCGGCCACGGTGAAGCACTGGCGCAGGAAGTCGAAGTCGGAGAAGGGGGGCATGCAGGAGATGTCCCTGGTGTCCAGGTCCTGGATGGCCCGCTCGAAGTTGACGCGGATGGCCATGTGGTGCAGGCCCGCCTGCAACATGCTCTCGCCGTGGAGGCCCACCCACAGGCCGATGGAACCCATCTCGGGCAGGGGTTCGAGGCCCTCGGTGGCGAAGTCGAACTCCCGCTCGTCGGGGGCCATGTCCACATCGCAGAAGACGACGAAGGGCCCGACTGGATTCTCCATCACCTGGGCACCCCATCCCGCCTGGTCGCCGGCCGAGTAGGTCTCGCGCCTTCTGAGGCCCAGCAGTTCCAGGATGCTCACGACCTTCGTGAAGTGCTCGCGGGAGCACCTGTAGGCCTGGTGGTCGTGGTTGGCCCAGCCCAGCCCCAGGTGGTCCTGCCGCTCCTTGATGATTTTGGCGGCCTTGTTGTGGCTTGCATAGTACTCCCACTCGGCCCTGAACCAGATGTCGGCCACCCTGTCGGTGGCCAGGTCGTCCATCTGGGCCGCCACCAGGTCGTGGGCAGCCGAGAGCCCCTCCCCGTCGGTGTGGAACTCACGGTTGCGGGTGCGGAAGGCATCGAGGGTGGTCTTGTACGCGTCGATGTCGTACGCGTCCTCCAGGGTGAAGCCCTCGTAGCCACGGCGCTCCACCGCGGTGAGCAGGTGGTTGTGCTCCCTTGTCACGTCAAGCCATCTGTACTTCGCGAAGGGATCGCCCATGATCTCGGCCGTGCGCACATGGCTGTCCTTGAAGTCGTCCAGCTCCTGGACCTTGATGGCCAGCTCCGTGAGGGCCCCGGAACGGAGGAGGATGGGGAAGAGCACACTTCCCATGTGGCGGAAGCACCGGGCGCCGTACATGGTCTCGGCCTCGGTGTCCTCCGCGAAGCCAAGGTACTGGAGGTCGTACTCGTCCACGGCGTCCTGGGGGATGACCATGTGGTCGATCCAGTCCAGGAACCTGGCCGCAGAGCCCCACTCGATGCTGCTTGCCATCTCGGCGGCCCTGTTGTGCTCGCCCATGAAGTCGTCGACGAGACCGCTGAGGAACGTCTTGGCCTCGGCGAAGATGGACCAGTTGAAATCGTAGGCCCCCCAGTCGTACTCCTCCTCGCTTCCCATGGGCACGCGAAGGCGTACCGACGATATTAAGTTGACCCGGAATGAGCCCTTGGTAGGCAGGCCCGGTCCGGGCCATGGTCGTTCCCGATATGTCCATCAGACGGTGACCGGAGCATTGCCGGGGGTGTCCCTGACATGCAGGTCTAGCTGCGGGAAGGGCACGTTGATGCCGACCTCGGAGAGGGTGTCGACCACAGCGAGCCGCATATCATGGCTCACAGGCCAGACATCGTCCGTGTCGACCCAGGGTCGCAGCTGGATGACCACCGAGGAGTCGTCCAATTCCTTCATGAATATCTCGGGCTCTGGGTCCTCGAGCACCATGGGATGGCGTTTCATCATGGCGATGACGGATTCCATCGCCGCCCCGAAGTCCGAATCGTAAGGGATGCCCACGTCGATCTCGACCCTGCGGGTGCCCATTCGGGTATTGTTGATGATGGCCTGACCCCAGACCAACCCGTTGGGTAT
>JAUVEQ010000291.1 GCA_030594725.1 Methanobacteriota archaeon | reverse complement strand
GTCACGGTCCAGTCGCCCGGTGGCGCGTTCGGGTCGTCCTTGAGGTCGCCACCGACCTGGACCCAGGTCTCGGCCAGCACGTCGTAGCCGCCCGTCTGGTCGGCCTGGAGGTCGCCCGCGTACCGGATCTCGATCTCGCCGGCCCAGGAGATGCCGATCACCGCGAAGGCGACCAGGGCGAAGGTGGTCACCAGCATGAGGGCACGGCCGGGCCGTCGGTTCAGGGACTTGAGCCCCATGCGCCACGGGGCGATGAGCCCTCCCCGCTTGACACGGGACTCGATGCGTTCGAGTATCGGTATCGCGATCAACACGCCACCAAGGGTGGCCAGCATACCGACGATGAAGAACAGGGCCATCCCACCCATGTCCGAAGATGGCCGTATGAGGATCCCAGCCACGGCCGGGACGATGAGAAGGACCAGTGCCAACATGATGGCTCTCTGGCGTGATATCGGTGGGGAGACGTCCACGGCGGTGCCGGCCCTGTCGGCCAGGGCGGTGGACAGGGTCGTCCTCGCGGCCTTGCGTGCCGAGAGGAAGAGGGTGCCCACGGTGACGGCGAGGCCAAGGCCCAGGGCGAGCCAGAGGGAGCCTCCCTCGATCGCCAGGGGGATAGTCGTGCCCTCCACGGCGTCGGCCCAGACGGTGTTGAGCGCGCCCACGAGGGCGGCGCCCAGCCCGGCGCCTGCGATGACCCCGATGATGCCCGCGATGCCTCCCCACAGGGTGCCCTCCACGAGCATCACCTGTATCAGGCCCCTCTCGTCAAGGCCCAGGGCGCGCAGGGTGGCGTGCTCCCTCAATCTGGAGCGGGCCAGGTTGGCGAAGGCCGAGGCCTCCAGCAGGCAGCCTGCCAGGAGCAGGACGGCCCCGAAGGCCAGGAACATGCTCTCGAATATGGCCAGGGGGTCGGAGGTGGCCAGGGCATCGGCGCGGGAGGCGTGGATCGAGATCCCCGCGTCCGAGGCGGTGACCGCGTCGTCGAAGTACTCCAGGGAGACGTTGCTGGTATCGCCATGGGGATAGTACCTGGCCGAGGTCCAGTTCCCGTCGGGATTGGACCAGAGGTCCTTGGCGGTGTCCAGGTCGATCCAGACCTTGGGGGTGCCCTTGTAGGCGTTCCAGTACGCCACGTCCTCGTCCTCGATGGTCTGGAGGTCCATGGGGAAGGGCGCCTCCCAGTCGAGGCAGCTCACGGTGTCGTGAACGCCCGGGATGGGTGGCAGCAGGGTTGGGTCATATGCCTTGCCCGCCAGGTCCACGATGCCGACGACCACGAGGTCGACGGATCCCGTTTCCAACTGGTACCGGTCGTTGACGGTGGTGTAATCCACGGTGAGAGTATCACCGGGACCGATACCCAGCTGGTTGGCCGTCCAGTTGTTCACCAGGGCCTGGAGGGTGCCGGCCTGGGGTTCGGTCCTCGGGGACGAGCCGTTCCATCTCCAGTCCTCGAAGGCCCTCCGGTCCCTCGCGAAGTCCAGGCCAGAGACCGTGGAGTAGGAGAGGTCCGCGCCATTTGGTCCCACGAGCCTGTCGACGAAGTACGTCAGGGTGGGCGACCATGAGAACGTGGTCGCACCCAGGGCGGGCTCGAGGTGGCCCTGGAGGAAGATGCGGTCCGAGGTGAGCACGCTCCAGCCCCTCGGGGAGGGTTGGATGGCAAGCTCGATGGACTCGGCCCCCACGATGATGTCGAGCAGTTCCTCCGACCGAGAGAGGAACCTGGTCTCCTTGTCGGTGCCCACGATGTCCCTGTTCTTGTACTGGAACACCGCGGCGTTGACCTTCTGGCCCACATCAAGAAGGTCCTGGGCATCGTCCATGTTCATGAAGACGGATGAGGATGGTGTGCGCTTGGCCTCCAGGTCGAGCCTGCCAAGGCCGGCATTGTCGAAGATGCTGCGCACCTTGAAGGTCGACTCCACGCTGGAGTCCTCGCCGAAGAGGAACAGGAAATCTCCACCGAAGCTGGGGTTCGGCACCCGCAGGGTGATCCTGTCGCCCTGCCTGACCCCGGCCTGGTCCGCCAGGTAACGGTTGATGGCGACCTCGCCAGTCCCTACGTTGGCGGATCGCTCGTCCCCGTTCTTGTAGAAGGAACCCATTCCGTAGATGCTGTCCGAGAAGCCGTATAGCATTACTTGGCCGTCCCGTTGGCCAGACCTCTGGCAGGTGACAGCGGCCGGGACCGTCAGCAGCAGGGCCTCCTTCTTCACCTTGTCCATCCAATCGGGGTAGTTGAACAAACGGGTGAAGTATCCGGTCTCCACCGGTTGGACGGCCCTCAAGGTCCCGTCGATGCCTGGCAACGATTCCGTGGCGGTGGTCATCACCATGGCGTCCATGGAGTCACCGACCACCAGGGCACCGGCGATCACAGCGGTGGCCAGGGAGGCCGTGAGCGCCACGGTCAGGCCCTGCTTGAGGTGACCCCTGGCGGACCTGCGGGCCGCGCGGGCCAGCAGCCTGCGCTTCCACAGGGTCCAAACCACAGGAGCGGCGGCCATCATGACAAGTAGTATGCCAGCCAGGGTCTCAAAGCCAGAGCTCATCGTCAAGTCCATGCAAGAGGACCTTTATCTAAGCTGCCCTTTCGCTGGCCATTTTGAGAACGGGGAACTGGATGGCAGTCTTTATTAAGGGAATGCAAAGTACAATTCACCATGGACCAACCCATGGTATCCCTTGTGACCGATTTCGGCCACACGGAGTACTTGGCTGCCATGAAGGTGGCCATCTGGCGCGAGTGCCCCGAGTGCAGGGTGGTGGACTTCTACCACGACGTGCTCCACGGAGCCCTGCTCCAGGGCGCCCACCTCCTGGTGAAGGCGGTATCCGAGATGCCCGACGCGGTGCACCTCGTGGTGGTCGATCCGGGCGTGGGGACGGACAGGAGAGCCCTGGTGGTCCGCACCGACGGGTTCACCCTGGTGGGGCCCGACAACGGCATCCTCGAGCCGGTCACCAGGGGCACCAATGACCTGGAGGTTCGTGAGATCTCCTTCCCTGCCGAGGGAGCAAGCCCCGTGTTCCACGGCCGCGACCTCTTCTCCCCCGTGGCCGCGTGGCTCGCCAGGGGTGACGACATAGGGACCATCGGCAGGAAGGTCCCCTCCCTGATGGCGTTGCCCAGCTACGGTTTCGATCGCTTCGGGGACCGGGTGATGACCCGGGTGGTCCACGTGGACGTGTTCGGAAACGTCCAGACCCCCGTGCCAGTGAAGGCGGTGGAGGACCTGGTGGACAGCGATCGCAATGTGACGGTCTGGATCGCGGAGGAGGCCCACGAGGCCCGATTCGTCCGGACCTACGGCGAGCTCGACCTCGAGGAGCTGGGTGTGCTCATCTCGTCCTCGGGCCATCTCGAGGTCGCCCTGAGGGAGGGGCCCGCCGCGATGCTCCTGGGTTCCCGCATCGGCGACGAGATCGCCATCGACGCCGAGTGAGCGAAGGTCTGATTAGGCCTTCACGCGTTACTTGCCCAGAGGCAGGGCCATGCACGCTGAGAAGAAGGAGACGAGGGACTTTTCGTTCGAGATGGAGTGGTTGGAGGACCTGGCCTTCAACGTCAAGTGGAATTTCTACGACGCTCCCGACATGTGCATGGACGAGCCCCCGTCCATGGGGGGCTCGGGCAAGGGTCCCAACGCGGCCCGTGCCATCGTCGCCGCCGTGGGCAACTGCCTCTCCGCGTCGCTGGTGTTCTGCCTCCAGAAATCGAGGGTGGACCTGGGGGACGTCAAGGTCCGATGCCACGGTCAGCTCACCCGCAACGAGCTTGGGCGACTGAGGCTGACCTACATCAAGATCGAGCCCGTCGTGCAGTTACCGGAAGAGGACCTCAAGAAGATGGAGCGTTGCCTCGGGATGTTCGAGGACTTCTGCATAATCACCCAATCGGTGAGGGGGGGCATACCGATCGATGTCCAGGTCTACCGTGACGATGGCGAGGGGAACGAGGATCCCGTCGATATGCCCGAGTAGGACAGGCATAGGCACTCCACTATATATGGAATTGACATCATTCATTGACAATTCCATATATCCGTGTCCTGGTCGAACGGGATCGGTCTCGGATCCGGTCATTCTGGATGACGGGAATGTATGATGGCTGTCCACCGTCGCAATCCTTTTCGGTAACCTCTACTATTACGGG
>JAUVEQ010000176.1 GCA_030594725.1 Methanobacteriota archaeon | reverse complement strand
AGCGCTGGCGTTGAGGAGCGGGAACGGCGTTCCCTCCACCCAAGCGATCATGTTGGCGTACAGCGCGTCTCCCGCCATGGTCAGGTCCCGGGGGTCGAAGGTGAGGAACGCAGCGCGTCCACCGCTGGTCGAGTCGACCTTGTGGGCCCCGGACCACCAGCTGGTGTAGTAGGCATGACCGTCCCTGACGGTGCCGGACGGGTGGCTGGAGGACATCACGTAGACGGCGCCCGCGTTCTCGGCCGTGACCTGGGCCCCGTCGAACAGGTTGTTGAAGCCAGAAGAACCGGTGGCGGTGTAGCGACGGGAGTTGGGATGGTCGTGCCAGTACCAACCACCTCCGAAAGCGCCCGAGGCGGTGTAGAACAGGCCGACGTGAAGTCCCTCCGACACCCACCTGTTGATGATGCCCGTCCAAACGTGGGCCTCCACCAGGTAGACGCCATTGGCCTGGGATAGGTCGGTGGTACCGATCCGGATCTTGCTCACGTATACGACATTTCGGCCACTGGCCACCAGCTGGTCGCGAGCCGCGATCTCTAGCGAGTTGAGGGTGGGTGTTATGCTGTCGGCCGAGCCGATGATGAGCACCGAGCTTCCAGGCTCGACCATCCGCTTATCGACGGAGCCATCCAGGCACCACTCGATCATGGCCCGGGCGATCTCCCTGCCGTTCTCGTTGATGGTCCTCACGTCGAAGCCGAGGATGCCACCATGACCTCCCGAGGTGGTGTTCTCCTTCCAGTGGGCCGTCCGGTATCCAGAGTTATAGTTGTACCCCCCAAAGTTCCAGCCAGGTGGGATGCTGGTGCTGGTGCGCCAAATGGTCTGTGCCTCGTCCATGACGGTGTACGAGATGCCGCTGTAGTCGGCAAGGAACCCACCTCCTGGGCTGCAGGTGAACGTCCACCAGGTCGACGAGCTGGCCCAGGTGCTGTACCAGGCCCCACCGGCGCTGATGCCACCGGCGTAGAAGAGGGCCAGTCCCAGGCCCTGGTCGATGATCGCCGTCTGGGTGTCGGTCCCGAACCGGACGTCCTCGGTCGTCGTCACTAGCCGGGAGGAGGAGAGGTCGTAACGCCGGACCTCTATCCACGGTCTGAACTCCACGGTGAGGCCCATGGCCTCCATGAAGTCCTTGAGATACAACTCGCGGTTCGTCGGCGCAGGGTCGAGCAGGTTGGTGTTCGCGGTCAGCATGACCACGTCGGCGGAGGTGGCGATCGTCCCTATGGACATGTTCTGGGAGAAGTTGAACATCCGCTCCATCAGCGAGACGGGCTGCATGTACGCCGGGTCGTACGTGAGTACGCAGGCATGGGCGTCGGCGGCGCCTCCCTTGTAGAAGGCCGTGCCGCCACCGTAGTTGTTGTCGCCTATCCGCGTGAAGCCTGCGACAGTGCTCTGCCAGTAGTACCCCGGATTGGTCTGCTGACCGTAGAACCCGTAGCCGGAGAGGTCCCCGAAGAAGGCGGTCGGACTCTCGACGTACAGCAACCTCCGATGGTAGTCGTTATTGTTGTAGATCGTGGGCTGGTACGCACTGGAGCCAAGGAACAGCAGCACGATCCCGATGTCGTCGTCAAGGGCGGCGTCCAGCTGGGCGTTCCACCTGCGGAAGGAGTTGATCCAGTCCGCCGCGACGATCATAGTGGCGTTGGTCCAGTTGATCGTGAAGAGGTCCCTCTGGTAGACGTACGTTATGTTGTAGCCGAAGCGGGTGAGCTGGGCGGCGACGGGCGACTCGTGGATGTTGAGGATGGGCGTCGTACCGTCGATGCCGTTGGTGATGAACACCACGTCCCCCGAGGGCACCATCTCGACAGCCGGGACGTCGATGCCCATGGAGAAGTTGACCGCCAACTCCAGGAAGTACCTGCCATGGACGTTCACATATGACGGGTGGAGCCCGACGATGAAGCCGTAGCTTCCGTTGGTACCCGCCTTCTGCTGCCAGTTGGAATAGGATGCGGAGTTGGCCGAGGCGGCCCGGGTCCATCCACCGATGGTCCCGGGTACCATGACCGCCCAGTAGCTGTCCTGGTTGTAGAACGCGATGCCGCTGTGATGCTTGAAAATAGTTGTGGTGTTAACAACCCGGGACAGCCTGTAGTCCCAGTTCTGACTGTAGTACCAGGAGCCTCCATACGTCCTACCTCCGTCGTACGTGAGCACCACCCCGATCCCCTGGGCCAGGGCAGCGTCGAAGAACGTCTTGGATGCGTAGTTCGCGTCGACCCACTGGGCCGCGACCACGGCCTTGGCGCCAGAGATGTTGATGCGCGTCATGTTGCGCTGGGGCAGGTAGTAGACCGTGTGGCCCCATTCTTCGAGCAGGTCGGAGAGGGACGTCTCGGCACCCGTGAGTGTGGGGTCGCTGCCCCCGGTGGGCCCCACTATAACCATGACCACGCTGCCTGACGGCACCGTGAGATCCCCCGGCATGGCCGTGCCGGTGGCGTTCAAGAGCATCCTGTAAAGGAGCAGCTCACCGTCCGCGGTGTAGTACTGGGGATCGCCCATCTGGGCGAAGGCCAACGTTCCGCCAGAGGTCTGCTTGTTCCAGAGGTTGTAGTAGTTGGTGTAGTAGTTGATGTGGCCAAGCTGGGTCCATCCCGGGGGTGCGGCGCTGTAGAAGGCGTAACCGGTGCCCCCGTTCTGATGGTAGAGGTGGGTCCCGTTGTAGCCGGTGACGAACCAGGAATCCGAGGTTACGAACGAGTAATGGTAATTGCCCCCGCCCGAAGCACGGTTGGATGTTCGGTATGTCCAGAGGGAGGCACCGAGGAGGATAACTGGGACGTCCTGGTCAAGGAACCTGTCCCAGTGGTAACCCTGGTCTCCGTATGCGGTGTAGTAGGCAGGGACCACCACCGCGGTGGCGTTGGTGGCGTTGAAGCGGGGCACGTCCCTGATGCGCAGGACCTGGACGTCGTAACCCCATCCCACAAGCATGGAATTGACCTTGGCGTCCCTGGTGTTGAGGGTGCCGTCATCGTTGTTGATGACCAGGACCACGTGGTCGGCCGTGGCGTTGAGGGTGCCATCGATCCTCTCGCCCAGGGTCCAGTTCATCACCTGCTCGAGGAAGTGGTCGCCCCTGCTGTTGAGATACCGGATGTCGTAGGGGAAGGTGATGGCCTTCCCGCCGGAGGTTGAGTTCTCCTTGGTGACCACGGTCCAGTAGTTGTTGTAATTGTCCTGGGCCACACCCGTCCAGCCGGATGGGACGCTGGTGACCCTGCCCGCGGCCCCGCTGTCCTGGATGACCGTGCTCATCTTGTAGTACGCCTTCAGTGGGTCGTTCTCGTTGACCACCCTGAGGTACCGGTAGTTGACGTGGGTGCTGTAGTACCAGCCGGATGATGCGACCGTCTTCATGGCGTCGTTGAGAAGGAGCACTCCCGCACCCTGGTCCAAGAGGTCCTGGACCAGGGCGGAGGTCACCATGCCCTCGTCGATTACGACGACCAGATCGGCCGATGACAGGTTGGCCACCGAGGCCCTGTCGTCATCCAGGACGGTCAGCGTGTAGTAGAGGTCGTTGAGCTTGTAGAGCACACCCTGCTCCTCGACATCGAGGGCGAGGGGGTCCTCCACGACGATGGTCAGGTTCGAGGCGCCAGACCTTCCCCGGAACTCGTTGGAGAGGCCATAGTCGTCGGTGGCGATCACCTTGAAGTAGACGGTCGCGTTCGGATCGGCGCTGACGTTGGCCGAGTAAACGTTCCCCGACTTGGAGACCGATGCATTGAGCCATGTCACCCTGTCCTTGGAGTAAAGGATCTCCACGATGGAAACGAGCCCGTTGTCAGTGATGTTGATCTCCCAGCTGAAGGTGGGCGATCCGAAGCCGTCCTTCAACCAGTTGAAGGTCGGACCGGGGTCGACCTCGTAGGACTGGCTGGAGGAGGTCTGGGCGTTGTTTGCCATGTCGACCGCCCTCACACGGTAGGTGACGGTCGTGGCGGAGCCGATGGCCGGTATCGTGGCCTTGAACTGGGTGGTGAGGCCGGTGTTCAGCCGCGTCATCTCGATCGAGTCCCATCCGCCTCCGGTGACGTTGTACTCCAGCCAAGCTCCACCGATGGAGAGGGCATCGGTGACGTTGCAGTATACGTCCAGGGTGTCTTGGACCCTGAGATACGTGGGCGGCGCGCTGACGTTGTCGATGGTGGGTGCCGTCCCGTCGGCGTAGTATGTGTGGACACCAGAGGTGGTCGTCTTGCCACTTGCGTCGGTCGCCACGATGTAGTACCTCACGGTGGTCTCGAAGCCGGCTGACGGGATGACCGCGGACCAGGTGTCGGGGGAGCCCAGGGGCGTGATGGAGCCCTGGTAATAGGTGCCCGCCTCGGTCCCCAGGTCCGAAGAGGTGAAGGCCCAATCCCGGCCTTCCGGCGTGAACGCGTAGATCACACCGTCGTAGCAGGGGACCAGCAGTTCGAGGTCGCCGTCCCCTCCAAGGTCCACGAAGCGGGCCCTGCCCGAGTACGTGCTTGGCAGCGGCACGGAGACCCAGTCCTCCACCAGGGCCGCCGTTGTGGGGTCCCACTCGTAGGTGTATGCGAAGGTACCTTTCGGATACCCGCTGTAAGTGTATTGACCGATGGCCACCTCGGCCTTGCCGTCCCCATCCCAGTCCGCGGCATCGTAGATGTAGGCGTACTGGCCGGTCCATCCGCCCCTCCACTGTATCTCGTAGCTGTCGGGGCCCGTGGAGGTCAAGAGGTAGAGGCACCCGTGGTATGTGGCGTAGAAGTTCTCGACACTGGCGACCAGATCGAGGACGCCGTCCCCGTCCATGTCCGCCATCGCGAAGCCGTAGATGCTCGTGCCCAGGTCCGCTGAGACGTACTCGCTGGCGAAGGATGAGCCCGTCCAGGAGTACACCCTCACAGCTGCCGCGGTGGACCTGTCTGCCGAGATGATCTCCATCTGGCCGTCCGCGTCCCAGTCGATCACCCTGATGACCATGGGGTCGTAGGCGAGGAAGAACGAGTGGGTGTCCTTAATCGCGGTACCGTCCCATTCCGATACCACGCAAAGGTCGTTCTGCTGGCCCCTGACCAGCTCCATGCTGCCATCGCCATCCACATCCCCCATGGCCAGGCTGTACACCTGGTTGTCGGCCGCGGCGGTGTAGGTGTAGGTCAACTCGTAGTCACCGGAGGTTGCGTTGTACTTGAGGATCCACAGTGTGGCCGTATTCGTGTAGGGGTCAGCAACCACCAGCTCAGGGGTCCCGTCGCCGTCCAGGTCGCCAGAGACCATGGGCTTGTTCATTGACCCGATCCCGCTGATGGTCGAATTGGTGGACAGGTCCGCGTCCAGTATCGAGATGACCGCTGGGTTCTCGACGGACACGGCAACCTCGGTGGCGTTGTCCCCGTCCAGGTCCGTGGCCGTGTCGTGGCCGAGGGCCATGGAAACGTTGCTCCAGGTGGAGTTGTCGAAGGAATAGTAGAGGGTGGCGTTGTCCACACCCGAGCCGTCCTCAAGGTCCGCGACAATCCTCACGGAGGCCGAGGTGTTGGAGTAGTACGGATGCGCCCGGGTCCATTTCAGGATGGGTCCAGCGGCGTCCCTGTGGACCTGGGACATGGCATCTCCCTCCAAGCCTCCGGACAGGCGCGCGGCCACGATCAGGTCGGTGTATCCCGAGGGACCCAGGGGTGCGGCTGGAACCGTCCCCGTGAACCTTCCTGGGGATACCTTGGACATGGCCGCGGTCGACCACGTTCTGAGCTCGGAGGCGGACGAGGGCCTCCAGCGGAGCTCCACAGCGGGGTCGGTGGAGATGCCGAGGAGGTTCACCGAATGGATCATGGGCGTGTCCACGGTGCTCGCATCGGCCAGGAAGATCCTCCACTGGACGAACCTTGCGGTGGGTCCACCGGGGAAGGCCACGGTGGCCAGGGGCTGGTCGACGGGGGACCCACCCGCGAAGACGGAGGTCCAGGAGGACCAGGTGGTGTTGTTAGAAGAGGTCCGGACCTCCAGGTCGAGGGTCTGGCCGCCGAGGCTGGTGTGGTCAAGCTGAACGTACTTCCAGGTCACATCGGCGCCCATGTCGTGGACGGCCGAGGTCACCGAGCCTGACGTGAGCTTGAGACCGTGGCCGCGGGTCAGGCCGAACATATAGCTGGGCGAGACGGCGTACGTGTGCCTTGCGACCAGGACCGGCACTCCTCTCCAGAGTCCCTGGTTCTCGTAGGTCCGCACGCCCCTCTGATTGTAGCGGGCCACCATGATGTCCAGGTCACCGTCGTCATCCATGTCGACGGCCTCCACCTCTCCATAGGTGTTCGAGTCGGCGATGAAACCCCCGTAGGTGAAGTTCACACCATCACCCTTGCCAAGGTGG
>JAUVEQ010000099.1 GCA_030594725.1 Methanobacteriota archaeon | reverse complement strand
TCCAGGCCGTCCTTGGCCCTGACGCGGAAGTAGTACGTGTTGCCGTCCAGCAGGCCCGAGAAGGTGTAGCTGCGCTCCGATTGCCACAGGCTCTCGCCCAGAACGGGGGAGAAGGCGCCGGACAGAGCGTACTGGGCCTTGTAGGTGACCTGCCCGATGCCAGCGCCGTCGGAGGATACGGACCAGCCGATGTCCATCGACGTGCCCTGGGAGTACTGGGCAAGGGCGGTCATGGTGGGCACGCTGGGCGCGCTGGCATCCTGGCGGGAGTAGGTCCATGCGGACAATCCCCCGGTGTTACCCAAGGCGTCCCGGGCCCGCACGCGGTAGTATAGCCATACGTTCTCCGGGAGACCGGTGAAGGTGGCCGAGAGCTGGGTGGTCCAGGCCGTGGTGCCGTAGGTCCACCGCTCGCACTGGTACTCGATCCCACCCGAGCCGGAGTCGGTGCCGGGGTTCCACTCCACCGTGTTGGTCGTGCCCTGGGTGTAGGTGGGCTCGGTGACCATGGAATATCCGGTGGGCGCGGTGGCGTCCTGGGTGGAGCTGACGATGTTCGACCAGAAGCCCTCCTGGAGGAACTGGTCCCTGGCTCGCACGCGGTAGTAGTAGGTGGATCCGTCGGTGAGGCCACTGAAGGTGAAGGTTGCCGAGGTGATCCATCCGGAGTCGCCCTCGGTCGTGGTGAAGACGGAGGAGGTGGAGGCGATGACCCTGTACTGCACCGTCCCGCCGCTGTTGTCCACCACCGGGGTCCAGCTGACAGAGTTGCTGGTTCCCGCGGTGAACTCGGGCTCCGAGGCCATGGTGGGCGTCGGAGGCGGGCTCGCGTCCTGGGTCGAGGCGACGACGGCGGACCATGCGCTCTCCTGGTCCAGGCCGTCCCTGGCGCGCACGTGGTAGTAGTACATGACGTCGTTCTGCAGGCCGGTGAAGGTGTAGCTTCGGGAGGTTATCCACGTCGAGGTCTGGAGGGGCGGCGAGAAGCTGGGAGAGGTTCCGATCTCCACCTGGTAGGTTATCTGCCAGATGCCCCCGGTGTCCGAGGAGGCCGACCAGGAGACGGTGTTCGTCGTGCCGGGTGTCCAGACCGGTTCGACCGTCATGGCGGGCACCGTGGGCGGCGAGTTGTCCTGCCGGGCGAAGATGCGGGCGGACCAAGCACTCTCCTGTCCCAGGGCGTCCCTGGCCTTGACGTGGTAGTAGTACCAGCGGTTCTCCTGAAGGCCGGTGAAGTTGTACTCCAGCGCGGTGGTCCAGCCCGAATCCCCGTTGGGTGAGGCGAAGTTGGCAAGGTCGTCGTACTCGCAGTAGTACTCGACGCCGCCCACCCCGGTGTCGGTCACCGCCGTCCATCCAGCTACGAAGTATAGACCGGGGTTGTACCAGTCGGCCTGCTTCATCGCCGGGGCCGGTGGTGCGCTGGCGTCCTGGGTCGAACTGGTGGTCCCCGACCAGTCGGAGACCTGGGAGAAGCCGTCCCGGGACCGGACGCGGTAGTAGTATGTGGTCCCGTCGGTCAGGCTCGAGAAGGTGTAGCTGGTGGTGGTAAGCCATCCCGAGGTGGCCAAGGGCGTTGCGAAGGAGGCCGCGTCGTCCATCTGCACCTGGTACCGCTCGCCGCCTATTCCCGCGTCGGTGACCTCCGTCCATTCGAGGGTGTTGGTGGTGCCCGGGGTGTAGGTGGGCTCGGTGGCGATGCCAGGGATGGGGGGCGATGATGCATCCTGGGTCGATGACTGGATGGCCGACCAGGAGCCCTCCTGGTCCAGGGCGTCCTTGGACTTGACCCGGTAATGATATATCTGGCCGTCGACCAGCGAGGAGAAGCTGTACGATCGGGAGGTCTGCCATCCCGAGGCGAAGTCGGGGCTGGTGAAGGCGGCCGAGGTGTCGGTCTCGACCCAGTACCGGATGCCGCCCGCGCCCGTCCCGTCGGAGGAGGCGGACCAGTATACGGTGTTGGAGTTGCCTGCGGTGAAGGTGGGCTCGACCGAGATCACGGGCGCCGTGGGGGCGGTGTTGTCGTTGCGGGTCCAGGTGAGGACCGACCAGGCGGACCGCTGGTCCAGGGCGTCCCGGGCCCGCACGCGGTAGTAGTGCCACGTGTTCTCGGGAAGCCCGTTGAACGTGTGGGACAGGCCGCTCACCCAACCCGAGTTGCCGTCGGGTGAGGGGAACCAGGACTGGGTGTCGTACTCGGCGTAGTACTCGATGCCGCCGACCCCATCATCGGTGGACGCAAGCCACTCGAAGGTGACGGAGAGTCCCTGGGTGTAAGTGGGCAGCGTGACCTGGTTGGGCCGGGTCGGTGCCGAGTTGTCCTGGATCGATGAGACGGGCGGGGACCAGGAGGACTCCTGGGAGAAGCCGTCCTGGGCCTTGACACGGTAGTAGTAGGCCGTGCCGTCGGTGAGGCCCGCCACGGTGGCCGAGGTGGAGGTGGACCAGGCCCCGGTGCCCAGGATGGTGTTGAACGTGGGGTCATCGGTATATTGGATCTGGTACTCCACCGAGCCGATGCCACCGTCCGTGGAGGTGCCCCACGAGATGGTGTTGGTCGTGCCCTGGGTGTAGGCCGGCTCGCCCACCACGACGGGGACCGACGGCGGTGAGCTGTCCTGTGTGGAGGAGACCCCGGACGACCACACGCCGAGGTTGTCGACCGCGTCCCGGGCGCGCACGTGGTAATGGTACGTGGTCCCGTCCGCCAGGCCGATGAAGGTGTACGAGAGGGAGGTGGTCCAGCCCGAGCCGTATATCACCGAGGTGAACGCGGCGTCGGTGGCGATCTCGCAGTAGTACTCCATGCCTCCGACGCCGATATCGGTGCCAGCGGTCCAGGACACGCTGCGGACCGTCCCCTGGGAGAAGGCCGGCAGCGCGTTCATCGCGTAACCGGAGGGCGGGACGTTGTCGGTCACGGTCACGGTCACGTCCTGGTTGGAGTCGATGTTGGCGGCGGACAGGCCGGTGAGGCCTCCCTTCACGACGTTGAATGTGTGGGGCGTGTCCGACGTGGTGCCAGTGCTGTCCATCTCAAGCTGTCGGATGCGAAGCATGAACACCCATCCGTTGGCGTCCAGGGTCCCACCCGTCACGGTGATGCCACCCTGTTTGACCACGGTGTAGGCGCCCGATGGTATGTCCGAACCGTCCTGCCAGATACCGTGGACGCCCACGTACCAGAAGACCCTGAGATGGGAACCCACGCCCGACACCTGGGAGCCCGCGGCGGAGAAGCTCACGTTGGTCATCTCTGCCAGGGCGGCGGCGCTCACATCCACGTCCCGGGTGGTGGACCCGGAGATCGTCCCGTTGTACGCCAACAGCGTACCCGCGGTGTCGACGGTGATGCCGGTGGCCGAACTGCTTACCTGGAACCCGGTGAGGGTGGGCGAGCCCCCCGTCACCTTCATGCCAGAGGTGGTGCCCCCGATGGAGGTGAGGTCGGTGACGGTGGCGGTCGAGGAACGGAGGTACAGGCCGGTGGCGGCGTCCTCGATCCAGCAACCGGACACATCCCCGGAACCCTGGTTGAGGTATATGCCGTTCGCGGAGCTGTCATGGACCTCGACGTTGCTGATATCGACGGGGGTGATGTAGCCGTACACGCCGTTGGAGGTGCAGTTCCCGACCTTGCCTCCGGTGAGGGTCGAGCCCGAGAAGACGCGGTTGAGGTATATGCCCGTCGCCGCGTCGTTGACGTCGTTGTCCGTCAGCGTCGCGACGCACCAGTAGACATGGATCCCGTAGTTGGTCACGTCGTCGATGACGCAATCGGAGATCTCGATGAGGTTCACTCGCCCGTAGATGCCGTTGCCGCTGTTGGTGATGGTGCATCCCGAGATCTCCGTCTCGGCGTTGTAGGTGTAGATGGCCCAGGACGAGGCAGAGTCGATGTCCGTGTCGGTGACCTTCGGGAAGGAGTAGTAGGCTAACACGCCGTAGGTGGCGGTGTCGATGGTGCAACCGTCGATGTCGGAGGACGACTGGTAGAGGTAGATGCCGTAGCTCGAGGAGTCCTGGACGATGCAATCCTCGATGGTGGGCGAGGCGTAGTAGGCCATGAGGCCGTAGTAGCAGTCGGTGATGTTGACCTCGCTGATGGTGCAGCTGGTGGAGGCCAGGTACAGGCCACGGTTCTGGAGCACTCCGCTGGTGCCGCACTCCTGCAGGTCGCTGTTGTTGAAGTACAGCTCCCCACCGTCGATGACCCAGAACTGGAAGTTGTAGGACGTGTCGTGGGCCGTGATCAGGCTGGCGTCGCCGGTGGTGGACGTGTCCGAATCGCCATCGTAGATGTTGAACCTGCCACCGTCCTCCACCTCGATGTGGTAGGTGTCGGACGAGGTGGAGTTCAACCTCAGGGTGACGTTGCGGAAGGTCAGCAGCCCACCGTCCTTGACGGTGAGGTCGCCAGTGAGGACGATCTCCTCGTCCTGGCGCACGATGACGTCACCGGAGTCGATGTCCCAGTCACTGTTGATGTACGTAGGGGCCGCGACGGTGTCCGTCGGCACGAGGCCGACCACCAGGACGATCGCTGCCAGCGCGAAGGCTACTATGAGAATCGAAGCTAGGAAGCGTTGGCTCATGTGAGCTCCTCCTATTCCTTTTGTTGCCGGAGGACCCAGGACCTCCGGCGAAGGGCTTCAAAAGCGGTGAGGCGCAATAACCTTTTCCATATGTGTGTCGGTCCTGATTATCGAGACCTTTGCGGGGTCCCCGGGAGCTCTGGCTCCCCATGGGAACGGTGAAATACCCTCCCGTCCATACATTTCGACCGGGAGTTGGGGTATCGTGGCCGGTGAACCTTTTGATGATGGCACCCTAGCGGTCGCCTTCACAATGGTCATCATCCTCTGCATCATCATCATGGTCACCCTCTACAGCTCGATCTGCATCATCAAGCCTGACCAGGAGGGCGTGCTTTCCATCCTTGGAAGGTACTCGCGGACCCTGAGGTCGGGCCTTCACTTCGTGCCTCCCTTCGTATCCAAGGTACGGAGGGTCGAGGTGGGATACCAGCCCATCGACCTGCCGGACCGGGAGTACAGGACGGCGGACGACTTCCGGGTCGAGCTGGACCTCTTCGTGAGCCTTGACGTGGAGGATGCGGCGAAGGCCGTCCTCAACACGACGGACTACAAGAGGAGCTCGGCGCACGAGATCGAGCTGGCCGTGGGCACGGTGGTCACGGGCAAGGACCTGCCGGACCTCATGGAGATGGACCCCGAACTGACCACGGCTCTACGGCCGGTCCTGGACGAGGCCACCGAGCCTTACGGGGTCGTGATCCGGAAGGTGAGCATCCGGGACCTCCGGCCCGACGAGCGGGGGGAGAGGTTCTTGCGCGACCTTGCCGCCACCAGCGGCACGGGTGGGTTGGGCGCGAAGACGGCTCTGGCCGATGGCACCCCCGTCTTCCACAGGAGCGGGCTGTGGATGGACAGCAGGGATGACAACATCGCGAAGGTCCGGGAGGCCCTGGACTTCCTCCCATCGGGTCTCCCCCAGCCCCTGTGGGGCTGGCACGTGGACGATCTGGCGGTCGCCATAGTCGACGGGAAGAAGCGCGACAGCTCCACGGGGACGCCCCTGGTCGAGATCGATGGTATATGGTACGTGGCAGACCCAAGCGACATCGCCCTGTTCCTCAAGGAATGGAGGGAGGAGTGAGGCCGTCCTTCTGACGCGCCCGCGACAAGTAGATATATCAACTCGTGCAATTACGAACAACTGCCCTGCTGGGCCCGTTTGCCCGGCCGGGTCCATATGGGGGGATCACCTTGGTGCGTCCTGAGGAAGAAGAGGAGAAGGCCGAGGACTTCGAGCCCGTGGACGAGGAGGAGGTAGTCGAGTTCGAGTCCGTCGAGGAGGAGGAGCCCGCAGAGTCGGTGGAGGAGTTCGAGTCCTTAGACGAGAACGCTCCCGACGACATCGACAGCTCGGGCTTCAAGACCAAGAAGGGCGATATACCCGGCTACGAACCCACCGTGGACGAGGTGCTCTCCTACGCAATGGGCAAGACCGAAGACCCCAGCGAGGCTGTACCACCCAAGACGGTTGACACGACCGTGGGGGACAGCCTCTCCTCGCTCCTCGCCAAGACCAAGACCGCCGAGGTCGACGAGGAAGAGGAAGAGGAACAGGAAGAGGATGAGGATAAGGACGAGGGGGGCGAGGAGCTGCCGGAGGGAGACCTGGCGGACATCTTCGACGAGGATGAGAAAGAGTAGCTCCCGGGTCGCTCCAGGTACTGTGTTCAGAAGAGGTGAGTGGTAGCCCCGGGCAGATTCGAACTGCCGTCGCGAGGTCCAGAACCTCGCATGATTGACCACTACACTACGGGGCTACGGGGGTGGCGGTGGAAAATACTAGGCCCTACTTATTCCTTTCTGTCCTGGTCCGAACCCGCACCGGCTTCCCGGAATCGGGCCACCACCCAATCCCTGTCCATGCTGGTCAGGAAGAAGCCCGCTCGGGGTCCCTTCTGGCGTCCGAGCATCGATATGTAGATGGCACCGAAGGCGTCCCGGGGCTTGAGGCCCACCTCCTTGGAGAGGTTGAACACCACATCCTGTACCGCCTCCCCGTCCCAGGCCACCGTCCCGAGGGCCTCTGCCAGGGCCGAGAGGTACGTCCGTTGCTCGTCATTCAGCATGTCCGCCGTCTCCGGAGGCAGGTCCTCCAGCACCGAGAAGCGCATCGACTCGGGGGCGAAGTCCCGGATCCAGGCCCGGGCGTTCTTGGCCTTGCCCCGGATGCGTTCCAGGTGTCCCTCGGGGTCCTCCTCGGGAAGCTCGCCGGTCCTTCGGAGGGCCGCTATCATGTCATCGTGGTCGGGGTAGAGCTGCACCAGGGTGAGCAGGTGTCCGTACGGTACCTGGACCAGGTTCTCCATGGGGGGCATCGACACCAGGGAGAGCTCGTAGAGGCGCCTCATGTCCCCAGGGTCCTCCCTTGGCGCTGGCTCCTCCCGGCCGTAGTAGATGCGCTCCACCCGCTCGAACTCCTCCATCAGTTGCGGGATCTTGGCCCAGTCGAAGTCCTTGTGCTTCATCGGGTCGGTCCTTGCCAGCACGTAGCGGACGACCTCGGGCGGGACGGTCTCGAGCATCTCCTCCAGGGTCACTATGTTCCCCTTGGACTTGGACATCTTGCCGCCCTCGACCATGAAGTGCTCGTACTCCAGCGGAATGGGCTTGGGGTAGTCGAAGATGCGCTCGATGATGACCGAGGCCGTGTCCCAGCTGCCACCGGCCGCGGCATGGTCCTTGCCGAAGGGCTCGCAGGTAATGCCCAGTAGTTTCCAGCGGCCGGCCCAGTCCAGGCGCCAGGTCAGCTTGCCCTGGTCGAGCTCGGCGGCGCCCTCGTGGCCGCAACCCTCGATCCGCCTCTTCCCGGCAACGCCGCCCTCGCAACGGTACAGCACACGGCCCTCGTCGTCCGTGGCGTACGCCTTCGTCGTGGCAATGCGTCCGCAGTTCTCGCAGACGGCCTGGAAGGGGAGCCAATCGTCGGGTCGCTTGGAGCCCGAGACCTCCTCCAGGATGCTCCTCACCTCGGGCGCCTTCTCCAGGGCTATGCGGACCAGGTCCACGGCCTGGCCACCCAGGTAGATCTCGGAGCCCGAGACCTGGACGGGGTGGACGCCCACCTTCTCGAGTCCCTCCAGGAAGGGCTTGACGAAGTGGTCGACGTAGGGCTCTCCCTCGATGTCAGGCAGGTCGCACACTGGTTTGCCCAGGTGCTCCTCGAACTCCGGTGGGATCTGGCGGGGGACCGACCTCAGGGGGTCCATGTCGTCCTTTATCCAGATGACCTCCGCCTCGCCTCCCTTGTCGATGACCGCCCGTGCGACGATGTCTGCGAAGATCACGTCCGCCGCGCTCCCGATATGGGGCTGGCCCGAGATGGAGGTGCCACTCGCGACCTTGTGATGTCCACCCCTCTCAAGGAGCCTCTCGGCGATAACGTCGGCCCAGTGCACGCGGGTTCCCTCGCCTGATGATCAGAGCACCGTTCGCGCACGCACCAGCGCCCGCAGCGGTACTCCCTCGATGCTGTCACGGGAGGTCTTGTTGGTCATGACGACCGCGAGGATCGGGTTGGCACCCGCCTCCCGGAGAAGTCCCAGTACCTGGCTCATGGTGGTGCCGGTACCGACGACGTCGTCAACGACCACCACCTTCTTTCCCGCCACGCTGGCGAAGTTGGAGGACAGGATGCCCACGTTCTGGTGGTCGCCAACATGTGGCCGAACGACGACCAGATCGGTGTCGAGGCTGCTGGACAGGCAGGTGGCGAAGGGGATGCCGTTTATGGCCACCCCGCATACCGCGTCCAGTTCCTGGTCCATCTTCTCCATCTCCTCGATGACGATGTCCACGAGGACCTCGGAGATCAGTTGGATGCGACGCCCCCGCACACCGATCGAACGCCAGCCGATCTTGACGTCAGCGGGGGGTGGGGTCTCCACCTCGAGCTGGCGGGTTACCAGCCAATCCACCGTTGCCACGGAAACGTTCAGCTCCTGTGCGATCTCGGCGACGGTGAGTCCCTTCGCCTTGAGCTCCATGGCCATGCTCAACCACTTGTCGGTACCGTTATCCTCGGGCTGCATAGTTCGCGCCCCCTCGCTGGGCCGATTATGCGCGGGGTCGTATAATAAGGTTCGCTGTACCACGAGGGGGGGCCAGGCATGCCCATCCCCCAAAGCCTTATCTCGCGGTCGGGGCATTTGAGCCCCATGGAGGTCCAGCCCGTTCCGGGAGAGAGGGCTCTGGTCGTCACCGAGGACGACCGCACCACACTGGTGGCCGCGGACCTGCACCTGGGTCTAGAGCGCAGGATGGCGGGGGAGGGATGGCACATGCCCTCCTCCACC
>JAUVEQ010000202.1 GCA_030594725.1 Methanobacteriota archaeon | reverse complement strand
GGATAATGGAGAGGGCCGGCTTCGAGACCGTTACCTCGTACAAGGGGCCGGCCATCGGCATCACGGTCAAGGAGGACGTCCCGGTCAAGGCCGTCGAGCTGGCCGAGGCGATGGAGAAGCATCCCGATGGCAAGCTGCCCTTCGGCGGGATAAAGGTCGTCATGCCCTACGATAGCGACGAGGACACCCACGCGAAAATGAAGATCAGCGGTGGAAGGACGGCCAAGGTCCGCATCAAGGTGAAGGGGACGATGCTGATGACCCACTGGAAGGAACTGGAGCGGCGGGTCCATAAGAAGTTCGGCAAGCACTGATGCCGGTCAGTCCTCGGGTCCCAGGGGAGGCGGCCGGTGGGTGACGACGATCACGTAACCCACTATCCCGGTCACCGCCACGACGGTCAGGATGGCGGCCCACCAGTAGGGCCAGGGGTCCAGCGATTCATCGGGAGGCACATTGGGGGGCGCGAATGATGTTATCGTGGTGGAAAGCCGCACGTCGCCCGCCTCGGTGCCGTCCCCGTTGCCCACCACTCCCTCGGCCATGAAGGCCACGTTCTCGTACGAGAAGGGCGCGGTCCACTTCACGGACCATCGGTCCACCTCGGAAGCGCCCTGGGAGCCCACCTCCCGTTCGCCGATCTGGATGCAGGTGGCGTTCGCGATGCCCAGGGTGCCGTTGGTCACCCCCAGCTGGAACGCATGGAGGATGTCGTACGAGGGTTGGGGTCCAAGCCCACGCTCGATGACAACGGTGATGGTGTACTCGCGCCCATGGACGAAGGTCCCGGGGACGCCCTCGATGGTGATGGAGGCGCCCACGCTCACGCCGTTGTAGTCATCGTTCGGGGTGTGACAGCTGCGGCAGCTTCCGTCGATGCCGCTGGCCCCGGGCTGGGGAGGCATTGCCATCGTGATGGTGGCCACCAGCACGGCGAGGATGATGAGGATGATGAAGGTGATGGTCGCGAGGACCCCGGCTCTTCGGGGGGAGGATGCCACGGGCGAGACCTCTTGCCGCTCGTTATCAGGTTGATGGGCCTTAAGCCTGACCCAGGTCCAGCTCCATTAGCCCGGTGGCGGGGTTGAGGCGCCTCACCATCTCCTTGTCCACGCGCTTGATGGAGATCTCGTTGAGTATGGTGACGGTGGCCTTCCACAGGTGGCCACCCACCAGGCCGAGGTCCGGTCCCGCCATCGCCACGTGGACGTGGGGCATCACGGTGCTCGCGTCGTCAGCCGAGACGGCGATGGTCCCGCTCATGGCGGTCAGCTCGTGGGGGGTGGCGAACACCCTCTTGACGTAGCCCTTGGTGGCGTGGTCGAACCAGCCCAGCTCGAAGTCCTTGAGCATGCCCACCCCGGTGAGGATGATCCCGTACCTGAGGCCGACCTGGTCAAGGGCCTCCCCCAGCGTGGGGAAGAGGTCCTCTCCCTCGTGCAACCTGATGACGACGGTGCCATCGTCCTCGATGACCTGCATGATGCACGCCTCCTACTTGCCAAGTTCCTTGCGGAAGGCCTCGGTCAGGAGGGGGATCACGGTGTGGAGGTCGCCCACGATGCCGTAGTCCGCGATCTTGAAGAGGTAGGCGTCCGGGTCCTTGTTGATGGCCACGATGATGCCGGAGGTCTGCATTCCGGCCCGGTGCTGGATCGAGCCGCTGATGCCGCGGGCGATGTAGAGGTCCGGGCGGACCGACTTGCCCGTCTGGCCCACCTGGTTGTCCTGGGATATCCAGCCCTGCTCGACGGCCACGCGGCTCCCTCCGATCTCGGCCTCCAGGACCTCTGCCAGTTCCTCGAGGACCTTGAAGCCGGCGGTGCTGCCGACCCCGCGTCCCCCGGACACGATGATCTTGGCCTCCTCCAGGTTCACCATCTTCCTGGGGACCTTGACGATCTCGCGGATGGTGATCATGAAATCACGGTCCTCGAACTCCACGTCCATCTTGATGACCTCGCCAGAAGCGCCCGCCTTTGGTTCGGTCTCCTTCATGATGCCGGGTCGGACCGTGGACATCTGGGGCCGGGTGTTGGGGCACAGGATGGTGGCCATGATGTTGCCGCCGAAGGCGGGCCTCGTCATCTTGAGCAACTTGGTCTCGGGGTCGATGGTGAGCTCGGTGCAGTCGGCCGTGAGGCCGGCGTTGAGGCGACGGGACACCCGGGGTGCCAGGTCGCGTCCGATATGGGTGGCGCCCAGCAGGAACATGTTGGGGCTGTATGTCCTCACCAGTTCCACCATCACCTTGGTGTAGGTGTCGAACCGGTAGGTCTTCAGCTCGGGGGCGTCCACGTGGTAGACGATGTCCGCCCCGTACTCGAAGAGGGTGGGGATGAAGTCTTCCACCTGGTGGCCTACGAGGACGGCGCACACGCGCTCGCCCACGTCAGCGGCCAGTCCCTGCGCGCAACCGAGGAGCTGGAGGCCCACCTTGGCCAGTGCTCCGTCCCGGTGCTCGGCGAAGACCCAGACGTCCTTGTATTCCGAGAGGTCCGTGACGATCTCGATCTCGGAGACGATGGCATCCTCGGGGCAGACGGGGATGCACGCGCCGCACACGGTGCACTTGTCGTTGATGGAGGCCTTCTTGGTATCCTCGTCGAAGTCGATGGCGTCGTAGGGGCAGGACTTGATGCAGATCTTGCACCCGATGCACTCCGGTTCCTTCACGTTGACTCCGGGCATCTTGATCACCTCACCCTCACGACGTTCTTCTCACGCAGGTGCTTGACCAGCTCCTTCGTGGTCTGCTCCGGGGGACCCTCCAGGATCAGGCCCTCTCCCTTGGGTTCGGGGGCGAAGGTGCGGGCCACCTGGGTGGGGGACCCGTCCAGGCCGATCATCTTCTTGGAGGCCCCGATGTCCTTGGCGTTCCAGGTCTGCACGTCGCAGTCCCGGCACACGTTGACGATGCCCCGGATCGAGGGGTACCGGGGCTCGTTGATGTCCTTGATGACGGTGAAGAGCGCGGGGAGCTTGGTCTCGATGACCTCGTAACCATCCTCCAGCGCCCTCTTGGCGGTCACGGACCTGCCGTCCTCTGCGATTTCTATCTCGATGCAGTAGGTGACCTGGGGCACCCCGAGCAGCTCTGCGGTCTGGGGGCCGATCTGGGCGGTGTCCCCGTCGATGGCCT
Organism: Methanobacteriota archaeon; assembly: GCA_030594725.1. Taxonomy (GTDB): domain Archaea; phylum Thermoplasmatota; class DTKX01; order DTKX01. The sequence continues at coordinate 2,573 of JAUVEQ010000202.1, read as the reverse complement.
GCCTGCCTCCCAGCACGATGTCCCACTCGCCGGTGGTGAGCACCGAGCGGGCGAGGGCGTACGAGGTGGCGAGCGTGTCGGACCCGGCGAAGGCGCGGTCGGATACGAGGACGGTGGTGTCCGCCCCCATAGCGCGGGCCTCCATCAGGGCATCCTCCGCCTGGGGCGGACCCATGGACAGCACGGTCACCGTGCCACCGAACTTCTCTCGGATGCGCAGCCCCTCCTCGAGGGCATGCTTGTCGTCCGGGTTGATGATGGAGGGTACACCCTCACGGATGAGGGTGCCCGTCCTGGGGTCGATCTTCACATCGGTGGTGTCAGGCACCTGCTTGATGAGCACGACGATGTTCATTCCTTCAACTCCTCTGGGTGTGGTTGTGACCTCCATTGTCACTTCCCTGATAGTACGTTGAGCGCGATGACGAGACGCTGGATCTCCGAGGTCCCCTCGTAGATCTCGGTGATCTTGGCGTCCCGGAAGTACCTCTCCACGGGATAGTCCTTGATGTAACCATAGCCCCCATGGATCTGGATGGCCTTGGTGGCCGAGGCCATGGCCGTCTCTGAGGCGAAGAGCTTCGCCATGGCGGCCTCCTTGGAGAATGGCTTGCCCATGTCCTTGCACCAGGCCGCGTAGCGGACCAGCATGCGGGCCGCCTCGATATCGGTGGCCATGTTGGCGACCGCCTCCTGGATGGCACCGAGCCGTCCGATGGGCTTGCCGAACTGCTCCCGTTCGTTGGCGAACTGGATGGAGCGGTCCAGGCTGGCCTGGGCGATGCCCAGTGCCTGGGAGGCCACGCCGATGCGGCCCACGTCAAGGGTCATCATGGCGATCTTGAAGCCCTTGCCGCTCTGCCCCAGCATTCGGCTAGCGGGGATGCGGCAGTCCTCGAAGACCAGCTCTGCCTGGATGGAGGCCCGGATGCCCAGCTTGTCCTCGATGGTGCCGAAGGTGAAGCCGGGGTCGCCCTTCTTCAGGATGAAGGTGGTGATGCCCCGGGTACCCTTGGACTTGTCCTCCATGGCGAAGACGATGTAGACCTCCGCCACGGTGGCATTGGTGATGAAGTGCTTGATGCCGTTGATGACGTAATCGTCCCCGTCCCGGACAGCGACGGTCTGCTGCATGGCGGCGTCGGAGCCCGCCGAGGGTTCGGTCAGACCGAACGCCCCCAGGCTGCTGCCGTTGGCGATCGGGGTCAGGAACTCGGCCTTCTGCTCGTCGGTCCCGAAGGTGAGCAGCGGGAAGCAGGCAAGGGAATTGTTGACCGAGACGGCGATCCCGGTGGAGGCGCACGCCCTGGAGATCTCCTCTATGGCGCAGGTGTACGAGACGGTGTCGCAACCTCCCCCGCCAAGCTCCTTGGGAACGGTCATCCCGAGGATGCCGATCTCACCCAACCTCTTGATGATCTCCTCGGGGAACCGGCCCTCGGCCTCGTACTCGGCGACGATGGGCTCGATCTCGTTCTGTGCGAACTCCCGGACCATCTGCTGAATCATCAGCTGCTCTTTGTTGAGGGCGAAGTCCATGGTAAACCACCATCCTGGACAGGGTACTGGCCCCTGCTGGGGAGCTCGGGGATAGCGCTTTTCGCAGATAAGGTTTACTAACGGGAGTGCTGGCCTGCTCGCTGGAGGGTCAGAGAAGAACGAGAAAAAAGGGGGGTTTCCGGGTCGCGGCTGGGTCCGGCGCGACCCGGATATTGTTCCAAGGAAGGAAGGAGGAACAACGGAGGAAGTGGGGAGGATTTCCGGATGGGGAGGCGGGATGCAAGAGGCAATGCCGCCGTGGTATTCTATTCCTCCGCCGCGTCCATGAGCTGCATGCGCATGAATGCGGGAAGTGAGAAACCACCGCTCACCCGAAGGCGGGTGACCCAGCTATCGTACCCTATTACTAGGACGGATCCGGAGCCATTAGCAGACGTAGTTATTACCTCCTGATATTGCCGTGTCATACTTTGTCATGATGCTATATATACCGCGCGGGATCGTTGTGGAAAAGGCCAACAATAATTGTTCCTGGCCTTCCGAAAAGCGGTCCCCGAGCGAAACGCACATAAGGTGACGTGGCCATCGCACACAGGGGGCGGCCAGCGCTCCCCTGGATGTGCTGAACTGGACCCGGAGGATGAGAAGCGCCCGGACGCTGGAGGGAGAGGTCACGACCCCGATGCGGCCCGGGCGGCCGTGCTCAAGAGGGCGGCGGATGTCAAGGCCGCGGAGGAACACGAGGAGCTGAGCTCCGCCTCGGACCGGACCCTGCTGGATTCGGCCGAGGACCACTTCCACCACGCGGACCACAAGAGGTCCATCGCGGCCTACGACGAGTACCTGCTCCGCCATCCCGAGGACGTCGTGGCGTGGAACAACAGGGGCGTCGTCTTCGACGCCATGGGCGACCACGCGTCGGCGGCCGATAGCTACCACAGGGCGGTCGAGCTGCAGCCCAGCTACGAGGTGGCCTGGTGCAACAGGGGCAACGCGTACACCTACTTGGGCGATACCGACGAGGCCCTGCGCAACTACATCCAGACCATCCGCGTGAACCGCCGCTACCGTCA
>JAUVEQ010000361.1 GCA_030594725.1 Methanobacteriota archaeon | reverse complement strand
GGGTCCTTCCTCGACTGGGACGCCCGGAACAAGCACATCAACTACCTGTCGTTCCTGCCGATGAACCACGTGGTAGAGGGCATATCGGCGGCGTACGGCCCCTACTACGGTCCCTGCTCCCTTGACATCTTCTTCCTGGAGGACTTCCGCGACCTGCAGAAGACCCTGCCCATGGTGCACCCCACCATATTCTTCGCGGTCCCCCGGTTCTACGAGAAGGTCTGGGAGGGCCTCCAGGAGAACAGCGTGGGCCAGAGATACCTGGGTTCCAAGGACGGCCTCAAGAAGAGCCTGCTGCGCCGGTTGCTCCGGAAGGGGCTGCTCAAGAAGATAGGCCTGCAGGACTGCGTCCAGATGTTCTCCGGCTCGGCACCCATCGGAGAGGAGCTGGTGGGCTCCTTCCAGGAGCTGGGCATCGAGGTGCACAACGCCTACGGCCTCACCGAGGCGCCCGTTCTGACCATGAACTTCCAGGGCCGCAACAGGGTGGGCACGGTCGGGGAGCCCCTGTCGGAGACGGAGATCGTCATCGCCGACGACGAGGAGATAATGGCAAGGGGCCCACAGGTCACCCCCGGGTACTTCGACCCCAACACCCCCTCTCCCATCAAGGACGGATGGCTCATGACGGGGGACCTGGGTTACCTGACACCCGAGGGCAGCCTTGTCATCCACGGCCGAAAGAAGGAGCTCATTGTGACCTCCTACGGGAAGAACGTCCATCCCGTGCCCATAGAGACGCTGCTCCGCGACATACAGGGGGTCGACGAGGTCATGGTCGTCGGGGATGCCCGCCCGTTCTGCGCAGCCCTCCTCTGGGTGGGTGCGGATGGCAAGGACCCCGCCCTGGTGTCATCCATTGACGCGGCCATAGCCCGCGTGAACTCCCGGGTGTCGAACCCCGAGCAGCTCAAGCAGTGGGCGGTGCTCAAGAACGACCTGACGATCGACAAGGGGGACCTGACCGCCAGCCTCAAGCTGAAGCGTCGCGAGGTGACCGAACGGTTCGCCCCACACTTGGCAGCCCTCTACGGTGAGGGCCCGGTCCCCACCGAGGGCGTGCTGTACCTCGGCGGGGGTGAGAAGCGTCAATGAGCCTCCGGCTTGCCACCGCCAAGCTCTGGATGAGGACCTCGGTCCTCAAGCGGGAGCTGGGGCGGGTGGCGGAGATGACCATCGCCACCCTGGACGAGATGGTGAGGGAGCACATCCCCGAGGCCCTGGAGGGCATTAGGGCCGAGGACTCGCCCATGGAGGGCGACCTCGACCAGCGCCGGCACGCGATGGCGGACGCCCACCAGAGGCGGGTCACCGCGCTGGTGGAGGCCATGGGCGAAGAGGCGGCCGTCGAGGAGGGCCGGAGGCGGATATCCCCCGTGGGTGTTGCCCTGGGCATCGAGGCCAGGGAGCGCCTTGGAGTGGGTGACGACATCGAGGACCTGGTGGAGGCCGCGAAGGTGGTGTACACCGTCCTCGGGATCGAGGTGGACAAGGAGGAAGGCGAGGACGGGACCCTGGTCCTGCGCGTCGACCGGTGCGCCCTGTCCGAGGTCTACGACCCGATCACGTGCAGGCTGATGAGCGCCGCCGACGAGGGCCTGGTGCGCGGCCTCAATCCCCGCGTGCAGATGACCTTCAACGAGCGGATCACCGAGGGTCGGCCCCAATGCCGGGCCGATCTCGTCATGACCATCGCGACAGAGGGGGCCTGAGGACATGAGGGCCATCGTGGTGGGCTCGGGTGCCGGTGGGGCCACCGCCGCGAGGGAGCTGCAGGGGAGGGGCATCGACGTGACCCTGCTGGAGGCGGGCTCTCCCTTCAAGCCCTTCACCCGGCGCATCGGATGGGCGACGGGCGCCAGCAAGATGGGCCTGCTGGGCAGCGAGCGCACCATCACCCGGTTCTTCCCCCCCATGAGGACGGTCCGTGCCTCGGACGAACTGGTCCTGGTGCGAGGGGTGACCACAGGCGGCACCACGCCGATCACCTGCGGGAACCTGGCGCGGGCCGACAAGGGCCTGCGGGAGATCGGGCTCGACCTCACTCCCGAGTTCGAGGAGCTGGAGCGCGAGGTAGGCGTCGTCTCGGTGCCAAGGGACAGGTGGAGGCCTGTCTCCTCGGCCATGTTCGAGGCGGCCGGCGACATGGGCCTCGACCCTTCTCCCACGCTCAAGGCGGTGGACATGGGCCGATGCGTTTCGTGCGGCCTGTGCGAGCTGGGTTGTGCCACCGGGGCCAAGTGGGACACCCGCGCCTTCCTGGGGGACCTCACAGCGAGGGGAGGTCGGGTGATGACCGACGCTCCCGTCAGGCGGGTCATCGTCGAGGGAGGTCGTGCCGTCGGGGTGGAGGTCGCCAGGGGGCGGTCCACGGAGCGGTTCGACGCCGACATGGTGGTGCTTGCGGCGGGAGGCATCGGCAACCCGCCCATCCTGAGGGCGTCGGGCCTGGAGGCCAGGGACAGCCTCTGGGCGGACATCGTGCTCACGGTGGCGGGCACCAGCAAGGGCTCGCGTATGCTCGAGGAGCCACCGATGGTGTGGTCCACCGACAGGGGGAAGTTCATGCTCTCCCCGTACTTCGACCTCCTGGCCCTCTTCTTCCACAAGCCCTGGAGGGGGCGGTCGGTCCGGGACCACGTGGGACTGATGGTGAAGGTGGCCGACTCATCGGAGGGCACGGTGGAGGCGGACGGGACCGTCCGCAAGACCCTCTCCGAGGAGGACGTCCGACGCCTGGACGAGGGACGTGACCTCGCGATCAAGGTCATGGATGGGGCCGGTGTGGAGGGTCCCTACGTGGACGGTCTCCTCAACGGGGGCCATCTGGGAGGCACCGTTCCCCTCTCCCGCGGGGACGTGGACGGGATGCGCCCAAGCCACCTGCCGGAGGGGCTATGGGTGGCGGACCTGTCCCTGGCACCCAGGTCCCAGGGCCTGCCGACGGTGCTCACCGCGGCCGCCCTGGGTCTCCGGGTGGCGCGCAGGATTGTCGATGGCGCCAGCCCGGGAGAATGACCCCCTGGCATCCACTTGTCCGGACCGTCCGGACGAACGTTCGTCCGTTCCTCTCATTTCATGAGAGACGTGCCAAAGTCTTGATATATTCTCTAACCTTAGGAATAATGAGAGGGTGAACGCTGCATGAGCTCCTCATCTATTAATCACAAGCGCATACGTGGGCGGACGGCCCTGATCGGCCTCATATTCGTGGTCATGCTTACCATATCCATGATGGCCGGGGCCTACGTCAACCATCCCGACTACAAGACCGGCGCGCCAGGCGAAC
>JAUVEQ010000075.1 GCA_030594725.1 Methanobacteriota archaeon | reverse complement strand
CAAGAAGGGTGATATCGTGACCCTGTCCCAGAAGCTGGCAGATGTGCTGTTGTCCCGGGGCATGGCCGAAGAGGTCAAGGCAGGGCAGTGAGCGAGGGGGCGTATTCCCTCACTCGTGTCTCTCCACGCCCCCCCATTCCGTGTACGACTTCATGACCGCCCAGATCGAGCCATGACCCTCGGGTCCGTTGGCGAAGGCGGCCGCTTGCTTCCTCATAGGGTCGACAACGACCGCCACCTGGTGGGTATGGGGAAAACCGCCCTCCTGGGTCTTTATGTCCTTGTCGGAGAGGAAGCATCCCAGGTCCAGATGGGTGTGGTACCATCCCACGATGACGTAGGGGTATTCCAGGTCATCCAGGTCATGGGCCACCTTCATGAGGCCCTCCATCTTGAACTTCACTGCGACCGGGCTCGCGTCCAATGAGCCTGTGAGCAGGTTCATGGCGACAGCGTAGGGGTCGTCCTCGGCGTCCATGGCCCAGTCGCCCAGGAGCAGGCCCATGTCCTCGCGCCTTCTGATGGCCCCCTCCCGAGATCGACGGCTGATGTCGTCCACCACCTTCTCGGCGAGGTAGAGGCGAGGCTTGCTCTCCTCTATGTTGCCCACGACACCGTGGTGAGCGATCTCCCATGGGAGGGGTCCACCCACGGGCCTCGGCGCCCTCCCCACAGGACGGGTCCACTCACTCACTATCCGAACTGGCATGACGCCCGTCCCCTACACCTCTCCGATGATGCGCACCTTGGGCTCAGGACGCTTGGGAAGGGGGCCCGGCCGGAAGCTGTGCTCCCTGAAGTACAGGGCCGCTTCCTTGCACGAGCACGTGCCATAGGGGTCGTTGGCGTTGGGGTTGGCTAGCAGTGATTCCAAGCCGATCAGGAACCTGAACAGGTTGTCCTGGGCCGTCCATCGGTCCAGCAGCTTTGTGCACACGTACCCACCGTCGAAGGGTTCCATGATGTTGGGATGGAAGATCTCCGACTGCCATTCGATGATGGGTTTCTGATATGGGTATTCCCGGGTTATCGTCACCCGCATCTTGTGGGTGTACTTGGTGGTCACGCGATCGCCGCGCTTGACCGGTCCGGGGGAATCCTTGAGTATGACGTCGATGACGGAGGGCCACTCCGAGAAGGTCCTGTCCTTCACGATGACGGAATGGTCCGTCTTGCGCATGACCTGCGCTATCTCGTTCTGCACTCTCTTCCTCAGCACCGCTTCTGGCAGTTTTGGCATGGCCTAGGTACCTCCTAACGACTTGCCGCAATTTGGACACTCTGTGAGCTGGTCGGCGCAATCATAGTGGAAGGTGGCGCCGCAGGAGCACGCCCTGGGGGATTCTTGGGTACCGATCTTGCCCTGGCAGATCGTGCACGTGAGCTCCTTTCGAAGGAACTGGGCACCAGGCTCGAACTCCTCCTCGTCCTCGGGCTCCTCCTCGTCCGCCAGAAGCCATCGTACGTCGTGGAACTCGTAGGGGTTGTCGTCGTACTCCCGCTCGCAACGGATCCAGATCCGCACCATTATCTCGCCGGACTTGAGGGGCTTGATGCGGATGGGCAGCTTCTTCACCTTGCCGTTCCCTCGGAGCAGGTTGATCTCCGCAAGACCGTCCACGTCCAGGTTGCCAGTCATCTCGATGTTGGTCCGTAGTGCGCGGGCGAGACCGTCGTTGCGCACCATCAGGTTGGCGTTCGTCCACTTGTCGAGCACCAGGGCGGATTCCAATTCCATGGCCGCATCCAGCTGCGGGTAGAACGAGTCAACGAGCTGGGTTGCGATCGCTTTCGCCTCCTCGGCGAGCGCCAGGGCCCGGTTCACGTCCTCGGACCTGGAGGACAGCGCCTCGTCGAACTTGACCTGGGCCTCCCCGACATCCATGCCGAAGCCCTTGGCCGTCCCGATGAGGGACTCGGCCTGGAAGGTGATGTCGATGATGTCCCGGAAGGAGGTCTTGGCCGTGTCCGCCTCCTTGATGGACTGGTCCGCATAGTCGTACGCACCGTCTATGTCCCCCGTCTCCAGCGCCTCCCGGGCCATGCCCAGCAGGTCGTCGGCAAGCTTGGCGGACGCACCCATGCGCTCAATGGTGTTGAGGTTGCTCTCGGCGGTGGATATGGCCTCCTTCACACGGGTCTCGTAGGACCTGTTGGCGTCCTGCGTGGCGAGGGTCGTGAGCTCCATGACCCTTTCGTAATCGTGTTCGTCCATGGCGTCCTCTGCAGCCTCCTGCATGTCCATGGACTCGCTCAGCTTGGCGCGGGCCCGGGTCGCCCGCTCTATCAGCTCCATCAGGTTCGAGAGGGCCTCCTGTGCCTCCTGGTGCTGGTCTATCAGCTTGTTCACCAGTTCGGTGCACTTGCGGGCCTCCTCCTGACCCTCGAGGAACCTGCCCTCCTCCAGATGGGCCTTGGCGTCCTTGTAGTGCTCCTTGGGTCCGGTGAGGTCGATACCGACCTCGCGAGCGCGGTCCAGGTCCTCGTCGGCGGAGCCGATGTACTTGGCGACCTCTGCCTCCAGCCTGTCGGTCAAGACCGCGTCAGCCTGCTTCGCGGCGTCCGCTGCGGACTCGAACTCACCCTCCTCAAGGGCCTTCTCCGAAGTGACCAACAGCTCGCGGATGTCCTCCATCTCGACCTCGAAGGGCACCGAATCGACCGCGTTCTTGGCGGCCTGCAACAGGGAGTTGGAATGGACCCGCTGAAGGGACCGGGCCTCCTGCCTGGCGTTGATGGCCAGGTTCTGGGCCTCCTCCAGATTGTTCTCGGCCAGCTCCTCCCTGGACTGGGAGGCCATGTCCTCCGAGGTGGACATGTCCGCGCCCATCCCGTCACCGCGCTCGTTCTCCAGGTCGGTCTCGGTGAGGATCTCATCTATTATCTGGACCTGCATGACCCTGGCATTGGCCATGGCGGCGTCCGCGTTGGCCATGGCGGAGAGGTAGTCCTTTCTGGACAGGGCGTCCTCCGCCTCCACGTAGTGCTCCGAGGAGGTCTCGATGTCCGCGCTCACGTCCAGGTTGATCAGCAGTTCCTTGGCTTCCTCGAGGGTGCTCCTGACCAGGCCGTTGAACAGCTCCTCGAACACGGTGAAGGACTCGTGGGCCGATTCGAGGGAGGAGCCGTAGTTCTTCAGACTTAGCAGATGGTGGGCCTCCTGGAGGTGCTCGGGGGCCGTGCCCGCGTCCAGTTCCCGCTCGTTGGCGATGATCGACAGCTCGTCGCAGGTCTTGATGATGCCCTCGACCAGCTCCCTCTGGGCCTCGTCCACATCCTTCGCCAGGGCGTCGAGGGCCTCCTTCGCCTCCAAGAAATCACCCTTGGTCCGGTGACGTTCTGCCTTGTCCACCCGGCGGTCCAGGTCCTCGGTATCGACGCCCAGCCCCTCCGCCTCCTCCATAAGACGGCGGATCTCCTCGATTATGTTGGCGATGTAAACGTCGGAGATCTGGTCCGCCCCTTCGATGACGTTGGCGCTGAGCTCGTTGGAGTGATAGTAATCGTGGGCGGCGAACATGTCCTGGCTCTGGTTGAGGTTCTGGACCACCTCGGCGTCGTCGGCACCGACGGACTTCATGACCTCGAAGGCCTCCTTGGCCTCTTCCAGGGTGACCCTCGCCTTGTCCTCCATGAAGGACCTGACGGGTTCGCGCACGTCCTCCACGATCACCGCGGCCTTGGCGTAGTCGCCCGACTCGAGCTCTTCCCGGGCCTCCTCCAGCCTGGCTGTCAGGGCCTCGGTGTCCAGGTCCATGATGTCCATGAGACGGATCTCGTCCTGGACCTGTTCGATCTGGGACTGCACCGCGCCATGCATCTTGGTGGTGATGGCCGTCTGTGCGAGCCTGCTCTGCTTGATGGCGTCCTTGATGTGTCGGTCCTCAAGGGACTGGGTTATGGTCGAATGGAGCGCCTCCACCTCGGTGGGATCCGCCAGGATCTTGCGGGCCAGCACCAGCTGGGTCTCGACCTTCGCCTCCTCCTCCCGGGCCTCTGCGAGATCGATCTCGGCGCGATTCGACGCGGACAGCGCCTGGTGGGCGAAGGTCAGGGCGTAACCGAAGTCATCCTCGGCCAGCGACCGCTGGCCCCGCTTGACGCGGTCGGCGATGGTCTCCCCGTTGGCCCCGGCCTCGTGGACCTCCTCGACCCGCTGCTCAGCCTCCCTCAGGGTCGTCCTGGCCGATTCCTCGATGGCCTCCAGGGCCTTGTCGTAGGAGTAGTTGATGGCCTCGAGCGCGGAGGAGAACTCGTTGCTGTCCAACAGATGCAGCCCTCGCTCCATCTCGGCCTTGGCCTCGTCCACAGGAACGCCCATGCCATCGGCCCAGGCCACGATGTTCCTGGTGTCGCCGAGGACGCCCACACCCTCCTCCAGGCTCCGGGACTCCGTCTCGATGGACTCGCGGGCCCTGATGGCGAAGTTGTAGCTGCGTATGAAGTCACCCTCGAGGAAGTGGTCAATGGAGGTGTCAAGGGTCTCCTTGGGCTGCTTGGGTATCCGGGCGGTCTCCAAGAAACGGTCGAACATGTCGGTGACCTCCCCGATGTAGACCTCCATCATGTTCCGCTCGTCGTTGCTCAATCGTTCCAGCAGGGACGCGCCCCACGGGATCGCCTGGATGTAGTCCTTGTCGTCGTAGAACTGCCTGAAGCGCTGGGTGTCCGATTCGTAGATGTCCATGTCGACCCCGAGGGTCTCGGCGTTCTCCAGCTCCTCGAACACCAGACGGTATATGCTCTCGGTCCGGTCGTGGAGGACCCTGCGCTGCTCCAGGTGGGCCAGGGCAACGTCGACGGTATCCTGGACCTCGATGTAGTTGGACGCCTCGAGGTCGGTGGATGCCAGCGCCACCAGGGCCATGCCCTTCTCGAAATCGATTCCCTCTTCCACGGCCTCGTCGGCCTTGGCCTGGAGATTGCTGAGGGCGGTCTCGACGTGCTCCTTCATGAGGCGACCTGCGATCTGCCTCGACTTGGTGGCGAGCTCGATGGCCTCATCGTAGCTCTGGAACTCCAGGGAGTCTATCGCCTGCTCCAGGGGCTCCAAGGCGGGTGCGGTGTCCACGCCAAGGCCGTTGGCCCTGTCGATGGTCTTCCGTGCCTCCTCGATGAGCTTGCTGGCCTCGTTGTAGAGGTCCTTGACCCTCTGGGATTCGGTGATGGCCTGGACGGCCGATGAATGGGCGGAGGGGTAATCCTCCAGTTCCAAACCCGCCCGGGCCGCCTCCAGGTGCTCGTTGGCCTGGATGGTGTCGACGCCCATGTTGTTCAGCTCAGAGATCAGGGCCTCGGCGTCAGCGATGTACTTGAGCACGAACTGCTTCTGGAGGTCCAACACCTTCTCCCGGGCCTCGTCGGCCTTGGACGCGGCATCGGGATAGCGTCCCGAGGCCAGGGCGGCCCTCGCCTCCTCCAGCACCGGGGAGGTCGTGGAGACGTCCACCTGCAGCTCCTCGGCATCGGTGAACAGGGTCTGGGCCTCCTCGATCCGGTTGAGGGCATCGTCGTACGCGGCGGTGCGCTCCTTGACCTGGTCCTCGTGCACCTTGATGACCGCGGTGACCGCCAGGTACTCCTGGAGGTCCTGTATCGAATGTTCCTCCTCGAAGGACCGCTGGAGATCGTCCACCGGGATACCGATCTCCTCGGACCGTGCGAAGGAGGCCTGCAGCCCTTCCACCCGGTCGGTGACGTGTTCGTCGAGTATCCGGGTCATGTCATTGATGTCGCCATCGGCCACATGCCTGGCCTGTTCGTAGTCCTCCTCCGTGACGAGCCGCTGGGCACGCTCCAGTTCCGCGGTGGGCACCCCGGAGTCGATCTCCAGCTCGTTCATTATCTCCAATAGGCCCTCGGCCTCCACAATGGACTCCTGGGCCACCTGGTACTTGACCAGGAGCTCGCGGCCCTCCTCTATTCCCTGGCGGTACCTCAGGATGGCCTCCTTGTGGTCACCCTCCTCGGACAGCTCTGCCGCCTCCTGCAGCGAGGTCTCGATGGTGAGCACGATCATCCCGTGTTCGAGAGCATCGTCCCGCAGGTCGGTCAGGGCCTCGGTCTCGAAGCCCACCATCTCCTTCTGCCTCTCGTTGACCTCCTCCTCGGCCCGGCCCGCCAGGTCGATGGTCTCCTCGAGGCGCTGCTCCGCCAGGGCATCCCTGGCCTCTCCGAGCAGGTCGGTGGCCCGACCCGTGTTGGTGCCTATGCCCGAGGCATCGTAGATGAAGGACTGGACCTCGACGATGCGGTCGCGAGCGGTGATGAAGAGGGTTACGAGGTCCCGGGCCGCCTGGGTGGCCTCCCGGGTGGAGGCCACGGCTGCATGGAAGTCCCGCTCGTCCAGTAGCCTCTCAGCCTCGTCCAGCTCGTTGCGGAGCACCTTGACGCTCAGGCCCAGCTCCTCCGCCTCGATTATCGCGTTGTGACCCTCGGACATCTGGTTGACAACGTGGGCATGTTTTGCCTTGTCCGTCTCGAGGATCAGGCGGCGCACCCCGTTGAGGGCATCCCGGTAGCGACGCTCGGTGAGGTCGACGTCGATCTCCGTCATGAGCTCATTGGTACGGGTGACGTCCGCACCCAGCTCCTCGGCGTCGTGGAACATCTCCTCTGCCCGACGCCTGCCCTCCACTGCATCGGTCATGTCCCGACGGGCCCGCTCGACGGCCTCGATGCCCTCGAGGATGGTGAAGTAGCCCATCTGAAGCTTGCCCAGGTCCACAAGGGACCTTGCCCGGTCCAGACGCTCCCTGGCGGATGAGACGTCGGCGCCCTCCTCCTCGGTGGCCTCTATGAGGGCCTCCAGCTCAGCCAACTGGGACTCCGCCGTCTCCTTGATGGCGGAGGCCAGTTCGTCCAGCGCCTCGGAGATGCGCTTCTCTGCCCCGTCGAAGTCCAGCTCCGTCAGGGCCTCGTGGGCCTTGGAGATCACGACCACCGCATCCCCGGTGTCCACCGACATGAAGCCCATCCGCGTCACGTCGGTCTCGGCGGCCCGCAGTGACTCGTGGATGCCATGGAAGCGTTCCTCCACCCGCTGCAGGGTCAGGGTGCACTCACGGGCCGTGGCGAAGGCCTCGGTGAATTGACGGTCGTCGAGCTGGCTCCAGGCCTCGTCGACCCTGTCCTCGACGGGCCGCACGTAGGCGCCCGTCCTCTCCACCCGGGTCAGGGTATCTTGCACCCTGCTGATGTAGTCCACGATGAACGAGGAGGAGGTCCGTATCAGCTCGTCCTCTGCCGAGCCCACGATCCGATGGACGGCCTGGAAGTCGTTCTCGATCAGGGCCTTGCTCGCGTCCCCCTCTAGGGAGCGGGGGCCGTCCGTCTCGACGCCGATCTCGTCGGCGGCCTCCAGTATCTCGGTCAGGTGGGTGAGGGCCGAATGGGCATCCGCGTAGTTCTGCCGGAGCTCGGTCATCTCCGACTCCAGCTGATCGATGGTCTGCACCGTCGCCTCCAGATCGCCGACGGTCGCCACCTCCATCGCCTTCTCCATCAGGGCCTCCTGGTCGGTGAGGATGAGACCCATCTCCTCGGATTCATCCAGCATGGCCTTGGTCTCGTTGAAGCGGCGGTTGATGTAGACCTGGGTCGTCTTGGGCAGCTCGTTCAGGAGCTGGTCCACGAAGTCCAGGGCGAAGGTGTAGGTCTGGTTGACGAGAGCCTTCTCGGTCTTGTCCACCAACTCCTTGAGGGTGGTGGTGTCCACGCCAAGGCTCTCGGCGAGCTTGAGTTGCTCCTTGCCCTTGTGCAGCTTCTTGATGATCTCGCGGTAGAGCTCTTGGTTCTTGACCCCTTGCTCCCTGGCCTGGGAGGCGAGGGTGTAGGCCTGCTCGAAGTTCATCTCCCCGAGGGAGTTGTGACCCTGGTTCAGGGTGTTCCGGGCCACGGAGGTGCCCACTCCACCAGCCTCCAGCTCCTTGAGGTAGAGATCGACCGAGCCAAGCTCGTCCTCGACGAACCCCACCTGGACCTGGCGGGCCTGCTCGAGGGCGACCAGGACGACCTTGTTGGCCTCCCGGTACTTCTTCTCCTTGACCAGGGCGTTGGCGTTCTCAAGGTCCTCTACGGGCATGTCCAGGTGACGCGAGACCCGCTTTCCCCACTGGATGTAGCTGTCCAGCAGGTCCACGTTCTCGTTGACCTCCTGGTACTGCTGCAGGGTATCTCTAGCGTTCTCCCGGGACTTGCGGGCGAGGGTGAGGGCGGTGGCGGGGTCGTTCTTGTCCAGGTACCTGCGGGCGAGCTTGTAGTTGTCCCGGGCCTTGGGTACCGTGGCGCCCGCCTCCTCCGCCTTGGAGATCTCCATCTTGGTATCTTCCATGATGAGGTCGATGTAACGGACCAGGCTGGCCTCCAGGTCCAAGGATGCGACCTTGGCGACATCGTAGGCCTCGGGATACTGCCCGCCGGTCAGCAGGTTCCTGGAGGTCGAGATGTAATCCTCCGCCAGAGGATTTGCCTCGGCGTACTTCTCGTTCTCTTTAAGCAGGTCCTCTGCCTGCTCCAGCTCGTTCTTGGCCGTTTCCATGCGCCGACCGTTCTCGGCCATCACCATCATGGCGTCGTTGATCATCTCGATGGTGGAACTGTAATCGGCCCGCTTGTAGGCCTTCTCGGCGTCGGCCAGGAGCTCCGTCCCCACGGATACGACGACTCCGGTCCTCTCCTCCTCCTCGATCACCGCCTTGGACTCCTCCAAGAGGGCGCCGACCCGCTCGTTGCGGGCCTTCTCGGCGGCATCGAGGGCATCGGTGAGCAGTTCTTGGGCCACCTCGAAGCTGTTCTTCTCGATCTGCGTGATCGCCTTGGAGAGGAGGAAGTCGGCCTCTGCCACGTCAGCTCCCACCTTCTTGCCCTCGTTGATGGCCTCCTTCGATATGGCCAGGTCCTCCGAGGTGGCCTTGAAGTCCTCGGTGATTATCTCCACCTCGAAGTCGGACTTCTGGCCCAGCTTTATGGCCTTCTCGTAGTTCTTGTTCTTGAGCTCTTGGAAGGCGGACTCCAGGTGCTCGCCCACTTCGGCCACGTTAAGGCCCAAGGACTCTGCGAGGGTGTACGTGTACTTCGACCTCATCAGTTCCTGGAGGGTGGTCAGGTACTCCTGGTCGACCCCCTTGATGGTCATGATGCTGTCGTTGACAAGGTCCACCGCCTTGGTGTAGTCCTTCTTGTTCATCTCCTTCTTGGCGGTGATGAGCATGGGCCTGGCGGTGGCTATGTTGCCACCTATCGTCCGGACCGACAGGAGCACGTTCCGGACCTCGATTATGTAGTTGTTGATGAAGTTCTGGGTCGACGTCCTCGCGGTGGACAGCGTCTTGGCGATGTTCAGACGGGCCTTCTTAAAGTCGCCCCGTTCCAGGTTGGTCCTGGCCTGGTCCAGGAGCTCGTTGACCCGGGCCTCGTTGGTGCCCAGCTCGGCCAGGTCGGCGATCTCGTCCTCGGCCTCCTGGAGGTCCTTCTGGATGTCCTCCTTGTCCTGCCTGACCTTGATGATGCGGTCCTCGATGGACAGGGCGGTGTCGTACGCCTCCTTCCACTTGTACGTGTCCATTGCCTTCAATGCGGCCTGGTACT
>JAUVEQ010000279.1 GCA_030594725.1 Methanobacteriota archaeon | reverse complement strand
CATCATGCGAACATCAGCACGATGGTGACTATCACACCCATTATCGCCTCTCCGATGATGAGGCCGGTCGCTATCATGAATGTGTCGAGCACCTTTAATGTAATTTGCCTCTCGGACCACTTCTCCCTCTTGGCCCTCGGGAGCAGGAACTTCTTCTCCCAGATGTCCCGGGCGGCGCCGCCGACCAGCATGGGCAACGTGAGCTGGAGGTGGAAGTACATCCCCAGGCCGAAGGCGGTACCCATGCCCGTCATCATCTCAGCGAAGATCCCCAGGACGACACCGAAGATGATGTACTGGGTGACGGGTGCTGCCGCGGCTCCGAGGATGGCCTGGAGGAACTTGGCGAAGGCGTTGGCCTGGGGTGCCAGGAGGTCGAGGACGGGCCTGCCGGTCTCCGGGTCGATGGTGGACATGCCCTCGGAGAAGATGACCGCGCCGACCACTGCCAGGACCGCGCCCGAGATGATGCCCGTGAGCGTGGACTTCATCAGATGATATGGCCGGTTGCCGATGTACAGGCCGATCTTGTAGTCGCCTATGATGGCTCCCGACATGGAGATCGATGAGCCGAAGATGGTCGTGCACAATATCGCCATCACGGCCGTGAGCTCGTCGGGCGTGCCCATGGCCTTGAAGACGCCCACGAGCATGAGCAATGTGATGAAGCTGGTGCCCGACACTGGCTGGGTCCCGGTCTCGCCCATCACCTTGACGGAGATGGCACCCAGGAAGAACGTGGTGGTCACCAGGATGATGGCAAAGGCCACCGTCTGTGCCACCGGGTAACCGCCGACCACGAAGATGACCACGATGGAGATGCCGGCAACGACCAGCATGTAGGGGATGTGGCTTAGGGGCCACTCGTACCATCCCTTGCCAGGGATGTAGTCCCCAGCCTCGGCTGCGTCCTGTCCGGTGGCGGACATAGCCAACTTGACATCCCGGATGGCAGGCTTGAACACCGGGTACATCTTCAGCAGGGCGGTCACGCCGCCCCCGAGGATGGCGCCGATGGCGATGACGCGTCCGATGTTACCGTAGGATGCGAAGATGGGGGTGGTGAACTCTGCGAAGGGGTTGGGGAAGTCGCGTACCGATACGAAATCGAAGCCAACGATGTAGATGGGGGTCTCGAAGTAGTAGGACATCGGGCCGATGACGTACCAGGTCAGCAGGGTGCCCAGGGACATCAGGAAGGCCACACGGAACTTCATGTACCAACCGAGGCCGATCTGGATCGGTATCAACCCGAACTCGAACGTCGCCCAAGTCTGGTACTCCGGTGGTATGTGGATGGCGCCGTGGGAGTACCAGTCGCCGCCGAAGGCGGCATCCAGGATGGACTCTCTGTATGTAGCACCCTCCACGGGCACGATGGGAAAGTCCTTCAAGAATGTGATCGTGGCCGATATACCTGTAGCAAGGCCGATGAGCTTGATCTGTCGGGAGGCCGCCTCGCTGGTACCCTTGTACACCTCGTTGGCGATCTCCAGCAGCTGTATGCCCGCCTCGAAGCTGGGCACGGGCAGGGGGTCGTCGACCAGCCAAAGGCGACGGAATATGATGAAGTACAGCGTGCCCAGCATGCCGCTTATGATGGTGGCGGTCATCACCACCCAGATGGGGGGGATCTCCTGGATGAGGAAGATCGGGTCGTCGGGGGTCCCGCCTATGCGGTACTCCGGGTGCTGGTACAGCAGGTACATTGCCGGGAAAGTGAAGATGAACCCCGATCCTATACTTGTTGCCGCTACGTTCGCGCCTTGAGCGTTGTTGTTCAACGTGGGGCGCCACTTGAGGAGGATGGCCACAAGGTAGACCACGTAGCCGCCGCCCGGGATGGCGATGCCCACCTTGAGGCCCACGTACTCGGTGATGATGGCGAATATTGAGCCGACGGCGATGCCGAAGAGGATGGCCTTCCAGCTCCATGGGCAGTTCTCGAAGCACTCGACGCGGTTCTTCTCCTCCAGATACTCCTCTAGGACCCCCGAGTTCATGTTGGCGTAGAGTTCGGGCGAGTACCATTCGAGGGTCTTCGTCTCGATGGCCTTGAGCCCGTTGGGGGTAGGAGGTCTTCTGTAGAGAGAGTTCTTGATAGGCATCTGGGGACAAGCCTCGGGATGAGGGAACGATATACCTATACTTAAGACTTATTGGATTGGTCCAGGCCCCCTGGCTCAGTCAATCTGTTTGACCACGACGCGCTGGGCGACGTCCCATCCCAGGCGGACCCTGTTGCCGTCGATGGAGAGGACCACCGAGGTCCCCGTCGAGCGGAGCACTTGGAACTCCACTCCGATGTCGAGGCCCAAGCGCGAAAGCGCCACCGAGCCCATGTCGGCCTCCAAGAGGGCCCGGACGGTCCCTCGATGGCCGACGGCCATGGCCGTCATCGGGACCAGTGCCTGCCGCTGGCAGTGGGGGCAATCCTCGGGTGCCCTGGGGCAGAGGGGTATGTCGTCCTCCTCGCCGGGACTCGTCTGGGGGTTGCCCAAGAGGGCGCAGAGCCTGTCCTCCACCTCGTGTGAGATGGCGAACTCTATCCTCTGGGCCTCCTCCCTGGCGAGGTCCAGGTCGAGGCCTAGGACATTGATCAAGAACACCTGCAACAGCCTCCTCCTGCGGAGGACGTCGGTGGCCGCAGCGATGCCCTTCGGGGTGAGACGCACGCCGTGATACCGCTCGTAATCCAGGTATCCCTCCGTGGCGAGGCGCTGCACCATCTCGGTGACGCTGGCGGGGCTCAGGTCGAGGGATTTTGCGATGGCGGTGGTCCGGATGGGCTCGCCTTCGAGGTGAAGGCCGTACAACGCATCCAGGTACCTCTCAACGCTTTGGGAAAGCATACCCCCGTACCATTGACATGTGCGTATATAGTTCTTAGGGTGACCAAAAGAACGTTCGTCCTGATTCTACCGCCCGATCCGTACGGTCATCCGGCAAGCAAGGAGGCGAGCACATACGCGTCGCGCTACCCATGGGGGTTGTCGTTATGTGCGGGTGCGATTTCGGTCCTCCCGAAACATTAAGTAAAATGAGGTCTTCCCATTCCATCCGATGGCCAGCGACGTGTATCCCCCCTTCGACAGGCTCTCGCCACAGGTGCAGGGCCTGCTTCCCGGTCTGGGCATGACCGAGCCCACGGAGGCGCAGCTGGCCGCCGTGCCCAGGGTGCTCGCCGAGGAGCACCTGCTCCTCATCGCCCCCACGGGCATGGGGAAGACCGAGGCGGTGGTGCTGCCCCTCCTCGACAACCTCCTGCGACGCATCATCGAGGGGGACGCAGAGGGCCACAAGGGCTTCCAGCTCCTGTACATCACTCCCCTGAGGGCGCTCAACAGGGACATGCTGCGACGGATCCAGGAGATGGGTCGTGTGCTGGGGATCACCGTGGGTGTCCGTCACTCCGACACCACCCAGGCGGAACGGAACAAGCAGTCACGGAAGCCTCCCCAGGTGCTCATCACCACCCCCGAGACCCTGCAGATCATGTTCACGGGCAAGCTGCTCCGGCAGGGGCTCTCCCGGGTACGGGCGGTGGTCATCGACGAGGTGCACGAGCTCGCCACCGACGAGCGTGGGGCCCAGCTCTCAGTGGCCCTGGAGCGCCTCGTGGACCTCACGGGCCGCGAGTTCCAGCGTGTGGCCCTTTCCGCCACGGTGGGCAGCCCGGAGAGGGTCCGCCGTTTCATGGGTGGCCGGGACGCCAAAGGCCGCGATAGGCCGGTGGTCGTGGAGGTCGTGGACGTCCGCAAGTTGCTTGAGGTCGACGTGCTGAGCCCCCAGGTGGACGACGCCTTCCGCAACGCCGAGAACCGGGACATCCGTGACCGACTGCGCACCGACTACAAGGGCTTGAAGAGCATCCTCGATTCCCGTCATCTGGTGCGTGAGCACGAGGCGACGCTGTGGTTCGTCAACACACGGGACACCGCCGAGATCCTCGCCTCCCGCCTCAGGTTGCTGGTGGAGGTGGAGGGGGGTGACCCCGAGGAGGCCGGGCAGGAGATCGGCATCCACCATGGTTCCCTGTCGCGGGACGTGCGCATCAGCATGGAGGAGGATTTCAAGAGCGGTCGCCTCAAGGCGTTGATCTGCACATCGTCCCTGGAACTTGGCATCGACATCGGCCTTGCCGACTTCGTCATCCAGTACAACTCCCCCCGCACCACCTCGCGGCTGATGCAGCGGGTTGGAAGGGCCTCACACCGGGCCTACGAGACCTCCAAGGGGACCGTTGTGGCCACCAATCCCGACGACGCCGCCGAGGCCATGGCCGTGGTCCGCCGTTCGCTGGAGGGCGAGCTGGAGGAGACCAGGCT
>JAUVEQ010000179.1 GCA_030594725.1 Methanobacteriota archaeon | reverse complement strand
GCGGGTCTCGACATCAACATCGACCAGGGTGGGACGGCGGTCTTCAACGCCAGCGCTTCTTCGGACAACCACATGGACTTCCCAGAGGGCGCCACCTTCACCTGGGTGGTAAACGACTTCGACGGCACCTTCACCCACACGGGCTACGAGGCCAGCCATTCCTTCGACACCGTGGGCACCTACACCGTGACCCTCCGTGTCGTCGATGCGGCCGGCAACGCCGCCACCGACACCCTGCTCGTGATAGTGCACGATACCGAAGCACCGGTGTTCGGCGATGTGTCGTTCAGCCCGATGGACGAGGACACCCTCTGGGAGCTCAATCTCAAGCCCTTCGTGTCCGACAACGACCCGGGCTTCTTCGACTCGTACGAGGCGGAGTGGACCCTCACCGACCCGTGGGACCAGACCCATGGACTTGACGACCTGGCCCCGCTGTTCGAGTTCGAGACCCCTGGTCTCTGGCACGCCGAGGTCAACGTCTACGACGCCGACGGGAACATGGCCACCACGGAGTTCGACATCTACGTCAACGACATCACCAGCCCGGTGATATCGGTGGCCGAACCGGGACCCTTCGAGGACGAGGGCGAGGAGGTCACATGGGACGCGTCGGGCACCACCGACAACGACCCGGAATGGTCCACGGGAGCGGTCTTCACCTGGAGCTGGGAACCCATGCTCCAGCCCGAGGGCGACTCGGGAACCTACGATGGACCGGTCCTCACCCGGGCCTTCGACACGCCTGGGACGTACGAGATCACCCTGACTGTGACCGACGCCGCTGGGAACTTGGCCGAATGGTCCAGCATGATCAACATCTACGACGTGACACCACCAGTGGTGGACCTGGGTGAGGACAGGGTCGTCGACGAGGACACCCTAGTCTGGTTCGATATCATCGTCACCGACAACCATCCACTGTTCCCGACGGGGGCAGAGACCTTCACATGGACCATCATGGATCCCCTCGGTACCGAGTGGGACCTCTACGGCATGCGCACCAGCTTCACCTTCCTCGAGCCGGGCATCTACACCGTCACCGCAGAGGTGGCCGACGCCTGGAACAACGAGGGCAGCGACACCATAAACGTGACCGTCCAGGACACGACGCCACCGGGTGCGGTGAGCGACCTCATCGTGAAGGACGACGGGGTCGGCAAGGTCTTCCTGGAGTGGTCGCCATCCACGGACCCGGACGTTGCGGGTTACCGCATCTTCCGCAAGGAGGGCAAGGACGGGACCTGGGTGGAGGTGGCGACACTTGGCCCGACGATCACATCGTACGAGGACAAGGTGGAACCCGGCAAGGAGTACCGGTACCGTGTGGAGGCCTTCGACGCCGACGACAACGTGGCGCCTCCCACAGAGCACGCCTACGATGCGGTGGAGCCCGGAACGGAGGGCACATTCCCATGGTGGATGATAGTCGTGGCCTTCATCCTCGGCCTCGCCATCGCCATCGCCATCGGCGAGGTGAGGTTGCGCAAGCAGAAGGGAAGGGAGAAGGACGAGGACATCCTGCCCAGCGATGAGGACACGCTGGAGGCCGTGGAGATCGAGGACGAGGTCGACGGCATTGGAGACGTGGAGGAAGCCCCCGAGGACCTGGAGGAGGTCTCGAACATCGAGGCCATGTCCATCGCCGGCCTGGCTGAGATGGACAGCACCCCGGCCAGCGAGTGGGAGGAGGAGAACTAGGCAAGGAGGAAAGGGTGACGATGAAAGGCAGTAGGAGGTCGACAGGGTCGGCGCGGGCGGCCATCGTGGTAGCCCTGGCCTTGGCCCTGTTGGGACCGGGACTCGGTGGTTCTCCAACCCCCGGAGGCGATGATGGGTCCCGGTCCACCTCCAGCCCGCGATCCCTTCTTATGGTCGACCTCAATGAGACCTCCTGTATCGCTGTGGCTCCCGACGGAAAGGTGTTCACAGGGTCCGACGGAGGCGGCCTGGCCGAGTGGACCCCGGATGGCGCGCTATCATCGGTCCACACGTCGGTCAACGGGCTCCCGTCCAACCACATCACGGACATGGCCGTCATCGATGGGATCACATATGCCATCACCACATCCTCCGGTCCGAGGCTGCTGATGACCGGTGCCGCGGGGATCGGTTGGGGCCTCACAGGGCAGGTAGCGGGCGCCACAGGCCCCCTCATCTACCTAGGCAGGGGCGACGACCTGATCGTTCTGGACGCACTGGGAGCCGTCTTCATCTCCGACGGTGCTCCCGAGTGGGAACGACCCGACCTCCCCGGTGGGATCCCCAGTGATGGATGGACCCTTGCCGACCTCGAGGGCGATATCCTGGCCCTCTCCAACGGCACGGACACGGTCCTCGTGAACATGGTAACGAGTGAATTGACCTCCCTCTCAACGCCATCTATCAACGACCTGGACCTGGAGGGAGATAGCCTCGCAGTGGCATCCGATGACCACCCCGATGTCTACCACCTTTCCTCCCAGAGCTGGCTCGACGCCAGCGTTACCGAGGCCCTCTCCCAGATGGGGAGCGAATGGGTGAGCGTCCATGTCCAGGGCGGCAGCTTCCGGGCTGCCACCATCGATGGCGTCGTCATCGAGGCATCCGTCGCGGTGAGCGATCCGGGGAATCTGGTGCTGGAGGGCTCCCTGGACGGCACCGCTGACCAGCAGGTCGCCGACATGGACGTCCTCGCAGATGGGACCGTGCTCCTCGCCACCAACTATGGCACCTGGGCACTTGAGGCGGGAACGGCGAGGCCCTTCACGTCCGATCTGCTTGACATGCCACCCTCCAACGACATCATGTCCGTCGCCAGCGCGGGTGGGATGATGTTCGCGATGAGCAGCTCCGAGCTGTTCGGCCTCACCTTCGACTCCACCGGGAACCCCAATGGATGGCTCGAACCCCACGATTATTCCATCCAGGGAGGTACCGGCCCACTGGACGCGGCTTACATGGGTGCCGTCGTCTATATCGCGGGCTTCGGGGGTGGCATCTCGACCTACGACACATTCCAATCATCGAAACCCACCAGGTGGGGCGGGCCCTATCATACCGTGAAGACGCCCACCCCGTGGAACAACGTCACCGATGTGGAGGTGGTCGAGGGTGACCTCTACCTGGCGGGACCCTACGGTCTGGACATGCTGGTCCCCGAGTCGGACCCCCGCGAGTTCGAGCTTGTCGACGGAGCACCCGACGGCATCCTGTGCCTCTCCCATCACGGGAACAGGCTACTGGTCGGGACCGAGGAGGGGGTCTGGAGCTACTTTCCCACCTCAGGGGATTGGGGCGCGCCCTCGACGAACTCGTGGGCACCCCAGGGCCCGATCACCTCCATGGCCGCCTCTGGTGACTACCTCTACGCATCATCGGGGGACACCATCTACTGGGAGTTGGACTCTGGTGAGGGCAGCGAGGCCCTGGCTGTGGGGAAGGACATCGGACCCATCGCCGTCCACGACATCCTGGTGGGACCGGTATGGGCTGTCGTGGACGGAGGTCTCCTCGCCATCATCCCATTCGTCGACCAGGTTGTCCACGAACCAGGTTCGGAGGGAATGGGCAATGCCCTCATACGGGACGTGGAGGTGGGGCCTGAGGGTGCCGGCTACGTAGCCACGGACTCAGGCATCCATCGGATAGGGCAGTACCGCTCGGTATGGACCAGCTGGACCACGTCGAACGGGCTCTCGGCCAACGATATCCGTGACCTGGCCCTCCAACCAGGGACCGACGACCTATGGATCGGCGCCTACGGTGGCGTGGACGTGATGGACACCACCACCTCGGCGACCACCCGCATCGGGACCGAGGACGGGCTGCCCTCGAACCTTGTCTACGACATACTCTTCGAGGGGGATGCGGTCTGGGTCGGCACTGACGTCGGGGGTGCCGCAACGAGGAACCTGCCCTCCGGGGACTGGCTCTCCTACGACTCCAACAGCGGTCTCGTGGCCTCGGACGTACAGGCCCTGGCAAGGCTCGATGACCTTATGCTCTTCGGTACCGACGAGGGCGTCACAATCCTCGATCTCTCCGCATCCACCTTTGACACCCATACAGCAAGTTCGACGGGCGGTGGGCTACCGGACAACTGGGTCTGGTGCGCCCTGGCGGACGTGGGGAGGTTCTACGTGGGCACGGCCCAGGGCTTGGGCATTTACGATACCGCGTCGAGCAGCTGGTCCTCCGTCGACGTGGAGGGGGTCACGGGCCTCGGAGTGCGGTCCCTGGCCCGGTCGGATGACGGCAACCTCTGGATCGGGACCGATGATGGGCTGGTCATCCTGTCCGGCACCCACCAGGTGATGGCCAATGTCGGCCTCGAGGATGGCCTTCCTGGCGAGCAGATCCTCTCCTTGATGGCAGGTTCAGATGGCTGGATGTGGTTGGGGAACTCCGGAGGAGTGGCCCTGGTGGACATGGCCGGGGACGTCCACGCCACCTTCACGACCGATGACGGCCTGGTCCACGCCCGGGCCGAGGCGTTGATCGAGCACCCCGAGGGCACTATCTGGGTCGGGACCGCGGGAGGCCTCTCCAAGCTGGAGAAGGCCAGATGGGACCTCCTCGAGCAGACCGTCGCCCCGAGGGAGGACCTCCCGGACGTCTATGTTGCGGACATCATCATGGAACCCGACATGCCTTCTGCGGGGGACGACGTCGTCCTGAATGTCACGATCTTCAATCCCACGTCCCTGCGCGCGATCGCCGCTGTGGAGCTTGCCCTCGACGAGAATGGCTCTCCCGGAGAGACCGTCTCCCAGGCCATCGCCTACACCGAACCCGGGGGGTCCTATTCCATCGTCCTCAACTGGACAGCCACGGGAGGCGACCATACGCTCTGGGTCATCGTGGACCCCGAGAACAGGGTCCCCGAGACGGACGAGGGCAACAACGTCGTGGCCCTGAACCTACAGGTGAACCACCCCCCGGAGCTCATTGACGTTGTCCTCTCCCCAACGACCGGTAGCGGTCGATTCTGGAACCAGAGCGGCTACGTTGAGGTGGTATTCACCTACCGGGACCTCGATGGAGAGCATCCCGAATACCTAACGGGGACCGTGGTAGGGACCAACGTAACTGAGGACCTGATGACGGGTGGGAGCTACCCCGAGACGGGTCTCGATGCGGGACATGGCTTCGTCGTCCCGATGGGCAATTCGACGATCCTCATCGAGGCAAGTGACGGTCACACCGCCGTCAACATTTCCATCGATGTGAACATCAACCTGGAGATAACGGTCCGTGGTCTTGAGGGGGGAAGGGATGATGAAGGTTTCCTCCGGTTCGAGATCGAGACCTTGGAACCCTGGGAGGGCACTAGTATAGAACGAGTCTACGTCCTCCTGGTCGAACCCGGTAGCGACCCGATGGACCAGGATGTATGGTTGACCACCAGCTCCATCAGCACTAACCTTGAGGGGACCGAATGGTCCGCTGATACCTCAAGCTCTCCCATACCCCCTGGGGTCTACGACATCTGGATAGAGGTCCTTGATGACAGGCATATCACTGCAGTGTACATCGAGGAAGACATCACCTTCAGCGACCTGTCCGAGGGCGGGGGGAATGACGGAAACCTGGTGCTGATGGTGGCCCTGATCATGGGGTTGCTCCTACTGGTCATGGTTATCGTGCTGTCATGGAAGGCGAGGGAGAGGGCCATGGCCTCACGGACCGAGGAAGATCACGATAACGATAACGATTCTGAACAAGATCCAATGGAGGAAGAACAATGAGAAGGCTTCTAGCGGCAATGCTATGCGCGCTACTGCTCGCGGCCGGGGCGTCCGGTGCAGCGAGCGGAGCGGCCGTCGATGAAACCTGGGGTATAAGCCCCCTTGACCGATTACCCAGCGAGCGGACCCAGTGGTGGCCGGAACGGGCCAGACTGGTGGGAGCTCGAGAGACCGCAATGGAATGGCTCGACACCCAGCAAGGAGGGGACGGCCAGTGGAGCGAGGACTTCGGTGTGACCGGCCTGGTCGCCTTCGCGATGCTCAACGGTGGTCGCGACGCGGACCATCCCGCGGTAGCGGCCGCCCTGGACATCCTCCTGGCCGAGGCCCGCGAGGACGGCTCGTTCTCCGAGGGCACCTACGTCCATTACTACACATCGGTGGCGGTGATGGCCCTCTCGGCCGCAGGGGAACCTGCGAACGAGGAACTGGTCAATGACGGTGTGGACATGCTGGTCCGAGAACAGTGCGACGGGGACGAGGAGGGTTTCGAGGAGTGGTGGCGAGGAGGCATCGGATACGGCGGCGACGGCCGCCCCGACATGTCCAACACCCAGTTCGCCCTGATGGCCCTGGC
>JAUVEQ010000281.1 GCA_030594725.1 Methanobacteriota archaeon | reverse complement strand
GTAATCTCCATAACCAACCTATCCCATACCAACCCACAGGAGGGCGTGGTATATGTCTGACTACCTGAACGTTCTAGCCGCATGGATAACCATCTTCTCGATCGCCTTGACGGTGGTCGCCGCAGTCGCGTACAGCAGGGTCCGCAACACCCGGGTGCTACTGGTGATGATGGCCTTCGCCCTCTTCGCGGTACAGGGGGTGGTGCTCACACTGTCCCTCATCTACGAGGATTGGAGCGACGTGTACCTGCCCGCATCGGTGTTGCTGGACACCGTGATAATCGTGCTATTGGCCATGACGGTTCTGAAGAAGTGACGATCCGGATGATGGAGGTCGTTTAGGAGGGTGAGGCGGAGGACCATGGACCGGCCCGTGGAGATCGAGCTCGAGACGCGGCGGCGCATATACGACTTCGTGGTCGCCAACCCTGGGACCCACCTCAGGGCCATCAAGGACGAGCTCGACATGCCCATGGGCCAGCTGGAGTATCACCTCCACTACCTGGAGAAGCGTGGCCTGCTGGACTCCAAGGAGGACAGGTACTACAAGCGCTTCTACCCGGTGGAGATGTCCGCAACCGACCGCCGTCTCCTGTCCGCCATCCGCCAGGAGAAGCCGCGCCAGATAGTGCTGATCGTCCTCCAGGGACCAGGGATCGACCACAAGACCCTCCAGAAGGAGATGGGGATCGGCGCCTCCTCCCTGAGCTTCTACATGAAGGACCTCATCGCCAAGGAGGTCATCGAGAAGAAGCGGGAGGGCCGAAGGTCCCTCTACACGGTCAATGACCCGGACCGGATCGTCAAGCTGCTGATCACCTACCGGCCCAGCTTCCTGGACAAGATGGTCGACAGGTTCTTGGAGACCTGGCTCGACGTCGGGAGCTGATCGATATCCTCGTTCTCCATTAGTTCGAGGATTGTCCTAATGTTCCAAGTTTGTCCCATATTAGATATATATAATGAGCACGCAAGAAAGAGCTAGGAAACATCAAGGAGGTGCCTGACATGGACGAATACGTAGACCTGGGATGGTTCGTTGTGATCACTGAGAAATCACGAGTCGCCAACCTACGGATCTCCGCCGCCATGGACATGGGCTCCTTCGCTGCCTTCGAGCAGGCCGGCGAGGACGCCGGTTGATGGTCCATTCTCCCCACAAGAGGACCACGTCCTTCGACATTTCCCCCCCTCCTCCCCCCCGGCCCCTGGGCCACCGTGCCCAGGGGCCCTCCCGGGACGTGGTCCCAATCAAAAGGCTTATTTCGGAGACGGGCCATTGCGTCTTGCCATGGCCAAGGATGAAGAGATAATGGAGGTTGCAGAGATTGTCCTCGAAACGGAGGGGGACACCCCCCGCTTCCGGACCGCCGTTCTGGGGATCCGCAGCGTCTCCGACCTCAAGGCGGTCGTCACCAACGAGGATTACGACCCCCACGTTCACATAATCATCCTGCTGGTCATAACCTCCTTCGTGGGCGCGCTGTTCTACAGCATGGGCTGGTAGGGTAACCCTCCGCCCGCACGATCCATCACTTCAACGAACCCAGCGCCAGCTCCACCAGTTCCTCGGCATGGCCGGTGTAGGCCTCGGGTCTCAGGACGGCCTCCACTTCGTCGCGGGAGATCTTCGAGGAGACCTCGGGAATGGTCATGAGGGCCTCTGCGAACTCCGCCTCGCCCGTGTGGGCGCGCATCGAGGCGGTCCTGACCACCTCGTGGGCCTGCTGGCGGCCCATCCCTCGCTCTGCCAGGGCCATCATGACGGCCTCGGCCATGATGTCTGGTCCCGCCCGCTCCAGGTTGGCCCGCATGGCCTCCTTGTTGACCACCAGGTTGCTGAACAGCTTGGCGGAACGGGTGAGGATGTACTCCGTCAGCACCATCTGGTGGGATATGGTGAAGCGCTCGGCCGACGAGTTGGTGAGGTCCCGCTCGTGCCACAGGGGGACGTTCTCGAAGGCTGGCGTCACGAAGGCTCTCACCACGCGACCCAGTCCGCACACGTTCTCGGCGCTTATCGGGTTGCGCTTGTGGGCCATCGTGGAAGAGCCCACCTGCTTCGAGGCATCGAATGCCTCCTGGACCTCGCCGATCTCGCTGCGCTGGAGGTTGCGGACCTCGGTGGCGAACTTCTCAACGCTTGCAGCCATGTTGCCCAGGATGCAGGCGAGCTCGGCGTGGCGGTCCCGCTGGGTGGTCTGGAGGGTCGCCACGGGCGTGCCCAGGTCAAGCCTGTCCATGATGAGGCGCTGGATCTCAAGGGCCTTGGGGCCCATGGCGGCTCCAGTGCCCACGGCGCCGAGGAACTTGCCGACCAGCACACGGGGCGCAGCTTGGCTCAGCCGCTCCAGGTGCCGGTCCATCTCCAAAGCGTAGACGGCCATCTTCAGGCCGAAGGTCGTCGGCAAGGCCCACTGGCCGTGGGTCCTGCCCACCTGCAGCGTGGCCTTGTGCTCGCCTGCCAGGCGTGCGAGCTGGTCGCGAAGGTCCCGGCAACCAGCCTCTATGAGGGGCCAGGCCTCCTTCAGCTGAAGGGCATTGGCGGTGTCGATGATGTCGTTCGAGGTGGCACCCAGGTGAATGTATGCCCCCGCGTCCCCGGCCTGTTCCGCCAGGGCCTTCACGACGGCCATCACATCGTGACGTATCTCGTCCTCGATCTCCGTCACCCGCTGAGGGGTCACCCGTCCCGACCCGGCAGCCTCGAATATGGCCGCGGCGGCCTCGGGAGGTATCATGCCGACCTGGGCCTGGGACTCGGCCAGGGCCGCCTCCACGAGGAGCATCCTCCGCAGCTTGCCCTCCTCTCCGAAGATGTCTCGCATCTGCTCCGAGCCGTACCTGTAATCGATGGGACAGACCGTCATGGCAACACCGTGTCGGCCATGGTCCTGCATGCTTTTGAGGGTTTCCCTAGGAGGCCGCCCAGGGGTCGCATAAAACCAAAATAAGTCGGTAAATTCATAGGTTCAGATATGACAAACGTGCCGTAAGTTTAATAAATAGGTGGCACAATGGAACGCCCAACTGGGCCAGGCCAACATAGGGAGGTGGCGATATTACCGGCGGATCCGTGGTCTATTACACCGTAAAGGGTAACACTGGCAAGATAGCCAAGACCATAGCGGAGACCACCCAGCTTCCCATGGAACGCCTCCTGAAGGACAAGCCAGTCGACATCGGGGCCCACGAGTACATCTTCTTCGGAGCCCCAGTCTACAACGAACATTTCCCCAAGGCCGTGCTCCAGTACGGCCGGAACCAGAGGTGGTCGGGCAAGAAGGTGGCCATCTTCTCGACCAACATCGGCTGGAAGGACAAGCAGGCCATAGACGAGTTCGCCCAGATCATCGCCAGCAAGGGTGCCCACGTGGTGACCATCCTGAGCATCCAGAACCGCGGTGTGATGAGCTGGACCGTCGGCTTCGGCAAGCTGACCGAGGCCGAGTACGAGAAGGCCAGGAAGTGGGCCCTCGAGATCCAACCGAAACTGCTGAGGACCGAGGACCTCAGGTAGGAGGATTGCAGGTGCTCGAGGTAGAAGCGAAGGCCTACCTCCCCGAACCCGAGCGCGTAATGACCAGCATCATGGAGCTGGGCGGCCGTGAGATCTACTTCACCGTGCAGCGTGACACCTACTACAGGCATCCTGGCCGCGACTTCGCGGTGACCGACGAGGCCCTCCGGATCCGCGAGGAGGAGGGCCGGTCCTTCATCACCTACAAGGGACCGAAGTTGGACCTCCAGACCAAGGCCCGCGAGGAGCTGGAGGTGCCCCTGGTGGACCCACAGGACCTGGGGATGCTCCTACTGCGTCTGGGCTTCACGCCCGTGGCCGTGGTGGAGAAGCGGCGCCGGGGTTACCTGGTGGGAACCCTGGAGGTCACCGTCGACGAGGTGAAGGGCCTGGGATACTACCTCGAGGTCGAGGCCAAGAACTGCGACGACCTGGAGGAGGGCAAGGAACGGGTGCTCGGGCTCATGGACACCCTGGGCCTTGACCAGCTGGAGCGAAGGTCCTACCTGGAGCTGCTCCTGGAACGAAGCGTCGAGTAGGGTCGGGGGCCGCTTTGGGCGGAACCTTTTTCTAGAGTCCAGGTCAACTACTGGTGCATGGGAGATCAATCGGTGGATGCGGCCGAGGCCGATTCCTTGAAGAGGAAGGTCAATCGCCTCTGGCGGATGAGATGGTTCAAGGTCGGGGTCTCTTTGTTGATCCTGGTCATGCTCGTGGGGCACATGGTCGTGGTCTACAACGCCGCCGACTCCCTCGAGGTGGAGAGCGTCCGCGTCATGGAGATCCTCCC
>JAUVEQ010000230.1 GCA_030594725.1 Methanobacteriota archaeon | reverse complement strand
GCCAGGGCGAAGGCCTGGCCCCTCATCGATATGCCGCCGTTGGTGCCGGGTTCCACCCGTTCGCTCGGGCGGGTTATCAGCACCGGGTCACGGGTGAGCACCCCAAGCTCGGAGGCGGCCGTGTCCGCGGCGGCGGCCGCGATGGCGGTTATGAAGAGCACCGAGGGGATCCAGGGCTCCATCCCGGGTATCTCCACAAGGTGCATCATGGCCACGACGGTCGGTACTATCCCGTTGGCCAGCACACTCCGCCAGCCCCGTTCCCCCTTCCTGCCCTCCGCCACGCCCACGGCCTGCTTGGCTGCATAGCCGTAGCGGGTGACGGCGAAGGATGAGATGAGATAGAGGATCAGAAGCAGAACGTACTCCCACCCGGCGGAGAGGCCGATGACGATCCCCATGGCGGAGGCCGTCAGCGTCCCCTTCATGTCCAGAACGCCCTTCCAGTACGCCGCCGATGCCAGACCCCCGCTCAGCGCGAGGGTGACCAGTATATCGACGGTATCGGGCGAATGCATGGGGCGGGCAGTACACAACTTGTATTTACGTTTTTCTTGGCGGGGCCCCTAATTGAGCCAATAATCGCCCACGTAGACCACCGCGAAGCCTATCTGGAGGGCGAAGAGCATCAGGTACATGTGCTTCCAGACGGGACTGTTCTCGAAGTTGGGGTCCCGTTCGGTGGCGTGGTTCTGGAGCAGCACCATGACGTAGATGCCCCACACGAGCAGGACCATCAGGTAGTTGGAGGCATCGATCAGGTACCCGCGAAGGACGCCAAGAGGTATGAAGATGAAGGGCAGGATGAAGAAGGGGCCCGTGACCAGGGCGGCCCGCTTGGGGCCGTACACCACGGGCAGCGTTCGCATGCCGAACTTCCGGTCGCCCTCTATGTCGGTGAAGTCCTTGCTGGTGGTCGCGCCCACCAGGTAGATGAACAGGATGCCGCCGATGACCCAGGGGGTCGGGTCCCACGGGTCGCCGAAGATCGACCAGGCCGCCACGAAGCCCAGAAGTCCCCTGGCCATCGCGATGGAGATGTTGCTGACCCAGAACCGCTTCTTGAAGCGGATGGGTGGCATCGAGTAGTAGATGGTGATGATGGTGATGATGGTCACCAGGGCCCAGAACTCGGGACTGATCAGCATCGCCCTAACGAAGGCCACGAAGTACAGCAGGAATGCGATGCTGAAGGCCTCGTCCCGGGTCACCAGGCCCTTTGGGATGGGCCGGTACGGCTTGTTGATGCGGTCGATGTGGGCGTCGTACGCCGCGTTCATGCAATTGCTGGCGGCATTGAGGAGCATCAGGGTGACAACGCCATAGATCAGGGTGGGCCACGAGAAGCCCTCGAAGTCCTGGGTGGAGAGGACCAGTAGCGAGGCTCCCAGACCTCCGAACAGGGGCGCCAGCAGGGTGAAGGGCCGGATGAGCTCGACGTAGGCCCCCAGCTTCCGGGGTAGACCCACACGCCAGCCGGGATACCGTTCCCCATCGTCCGGGGGAAGGGATATCTCATCGTCGATGGCGGCGGTGTCCGGGTCCTGATGCTCGGGAGGCCTGGCCATCTCCGCCTTGACCTCCACGTCGGCCTTGGCCCCTTCCATGCCCCCGTCCATGCTCTCTTCCACGCCCTCTTCCTCGTCGGGTTCTGGAGGTTCCCCTTCCTCCTCAACGTTGTTCTGTTGAAGGTTCTCTCCAGCAAGGTTGGTGCGACCGTTGGAGGTCTCTATTGATATCTGGACATGCTCTCGGTCCATCTCCTCCACGGGTTCTTCATCGTCGGGCATGGTCGCACCCCCAAGGCCCTAGGCTCTATTTGGCATTGTCGAAATGGCCTGTCTCATCGCTTCTCCAGGTCGTCGCCGCCAGCATAGATCATCTGGACCATCGAGTATATGTCCTCCAGGCCCGCCCCGCTGGCGCTCGATACGGGTATGAAGGAGCTGGAGGCCCCG
Source organism: Methanobacteriota archaeon (assembly GCA_030594725.1). Lineage (GTDB taxonomy): Archaea > Thermoplasmatota > DTKX01 > DTKX01. The sequence goes on along the minus strand of JAUVEQ010000230.1, from coordinate 3,260 downwards.
AACTCGCTTATCGCCTCGAGCAGGTCGACCGCGAAGGTCGCCGCGGGTGTGACATCCCCCTCCCACAGGTCGTTCTGAAGGCGCCAGTGGTCCTCCGCCCAGGCAAGCACGTTCCCTCGCGCCTCCTCGTCCATCAGGTCCGTCTTGCTTAGAAGGAACAGCATGGGGACGTCGAACCTGAACTTGACGGTGGCGGCCAGGAGCATGGAGGTCACGAAGCCGTTGGGTGTGTTGACCAACATCGGGTCCAGCAGGTAGGCCAGGACGGGGTTGGAGCCACCGAGGGTCTCCATCAGGCGCTTGGAGGAGCTGCGGAACGCGAACAGCTCCAGCTGGCCAGGTACATCATAGAGCACGTAGTCCGACTCCATTTCGTTCACGGCCTCGGCGATGTCCCCCGCCTGGAGGGCCATCATGTCAGCGGCGACCACCTGGGCGCCGTTGGGACCCAGGTTGAACTGCTCCATGATCTGCCCGAGGACCAGCCACTCGCGCACGTCCACGTCAGCGTCGAACGCCAGCACCTCCGCTCCAGGGTCGAGGTTGACCGTGAGTGCGTTGTATCCGTTCTCGCCCATCCATCGCTGGAAAGTGCCCACAAGGGTGGACTTGCCCGCCCCCGCGGTGCCAGCGAAGAAGATCGACACCATGTCGTCCGTCAATGCTCTCCCCCCGCTCTCGATGCGCTAGCTCCCGGTCTGCCTCAATATCTCCTTGATCTCCGACTTGAACTTCTCCGGGATGACGTCAGAGTTCTTCGCGACCTCGAAGGATACCTCGTCGCGCACCGATTCCTTCGAGTCCGCTGCCAATAGCTTGAGCAGGTCCTGGGTCTCCTTGGGGAGGCGCTGGAAGTTCTCCGCTATCGCGGACACCACGTCCTCCCGCACAAGGTTCTCCGGGTCCCTGGCAAGCTTGTTGAAAATGGTCTGTATGATGTTCAGGGGGATGCGGTCGAAATTGTGGTTGACCTCGAAGGCCACCTCCTCCCGCACCCTTGGGTCCTCGTCGTCCGCCAGCTCGATCAGCAGGTCCTGGATGTCCTTCGGCAGTTCGGTGTAGTGCTCCGCGATGGCCGAGACCGTGTCCTGTCGCACCACCGGGTCGGAGACCTTGTAGAGGGTGCGTATGAGCTCCTCTCTCATGTTCTTCGGGAGCTTGGTGAAGTTGGCGGCCACACCGATGGCGGCCCTGCGGTCCTCGGTGGCCGGTGCCTCCTCGTCCTCGTCGGTCCTGGCAGCCTGGCGGGCGGCCTGTCGGGCTGCTGCCCTGCCCCCCTGGGCCGAGATATGACGCGCCTCCCAGGGCGTGGGTCCGCCTCGGGGCCTCGGGGCTCCGTTGGCATCTGGTTCCTCGGGCCGATCGAAGGTCTCGACCGAGATGGACTCTTCCTTTGCCGAGAGCTCGTTGCCGCAACGGATGCACCGCACGAAGATGCTGCGATTGAGGTACCCGCAGTTCGGGCATGGCACCTTGTCAGGATCATCTACGGGTTCGGCAGCAAGCTCGATCCTTCGGGTTTCGGGAGTGACCCTCGGCATATCTACGTTGTCGACGGCTGCGGCCGCCGCTCCGGTCACCACCCGCTTCTGTGGCACGACCTTTGCCTCCGCCTTGTCCACCTTCACCGTCTGGGGCTTGACCCGCTGCGGTGGGACGGCCTTCGGAGGCTGGGGCCTGTCCTCGGGAGCTGGTGGTGCGGACTTCGCCTTCCCGCCCCTGGTGCCGGCCCCGGAGGCGCTTTCCCGGAGCAGGGAGGCCTCGATGCGGGCCGTCTGGAGCTGGGTCTGGTAGTGTCTCCAGGCGTGATACTGGTTGTACAGTATCAGCACGCCCAGGAGGAGGAACGTGATGCTTATCGCCAGTATGAGGGCCGAGCCCAGGGTGAAGCCCGATGGCTGGTTGACCATCAGGCTGCCGATGTATATGACGAACCCTGCTGCCAGGAGGGAAAGGCCCAGCATCCTGCGCTGGGCGATCAGCTTCCGTCTCTTCGAGAGTCGGGTGACGGCCCTGGAATGGCGTACCGCAGGGCTCTCCCGACGCCTCGTCGCAGCCGTCGCGGTTCCCGAGCCCGAGGCGCTGGGGAGCCTGAACCCCTCAAGGGAGCTCCCGGTGCTCCTATCCGCTTCCTCCGCCGGCGGCTTCGCCTTCGCCTTGGCCTTGGGTGGTGGCGGGGGTGGCGTCACCTCCTCGGCATCCTCCACGAAGAGGGCACCGCAATGGGGGCAGGTATCGTCCTCGTCCGTCACCGAACCGCCACATGCTGGACACCTGTACTCCAGGGGGATGTCCGCTCCGGCCATCGATGGGTCGGCCTGGGCGGTCTGGGGTGGTGGGGCCTCATCATCGCCGTCCGCGAATATGGCGCCGCAGCCGGGGCACTCGGTCTGACTTGCGTTGACCCGAGTGTTGCATATGGGGCAGAGGTACACTTCATCCACCTGGCTGCTCCCATCTTCCGACCATTGCCCATCTACCATTAGCATCCCCTAGGCTGGGTCGGTTCGACCATGCCCCTTCATTTTAAATTAACTTTTGGGGCTGGTTCCATAATCGTATACTATATCTGGACGATGTCCGGATGGGGTGAATCCGGGGCCCCCGGAGAGCCTAGCCTATGTAGTTGAGGTCCTCGAAGGAGCCTTCCTTCTCCATCTTCTCGATATCCTTGAGCTTCGTGGTGATGCGCTCGATCTGGTCCGCCTTCTCCTCCAGCTTGGCCAGGTCCAGCTCCAGGTCCAGGAGTTTGCTCAGGATCATGAGCAGCTTCCTCGCCGCGTTGGGGTCGATGAAGTACCCGGAGGTCTCGCCCATGAGGCACACGGCCTCGATGCCCTTGTTGTGGCCTAGCCCCAGCAGGAGGCCACTGGCACCCACTATGCCGCTTCCTGGCTCACCCCGGGAGAATATGACGCCGTTGTCCTTCATCTCCTCGACCAGCTCCAGGGTGGTGGTCGCACCCAGGACGCGGGGCTCCTCCACCATCTTGCCCACGCCGAAGCCACCCAGGGTGTAGATGCGCTTGACGCCCATGTCGGTGCACAGGCCGATTATCGCCGCGCCTGAAAAATGCACAGGATGTCATTTCTGTGACACCCACTGTCCCGATTTTGCCATCGTTGTTAAACGTATAAAGAGCTGAACGAAATTCGTTCAGGAGGTATATTTTGACGATTAGACTCATGCAAGGTAACGAAGCCATCGGCCTGGGGGCTGTGGCGGCTGGTTGCCGATTTTTTGCCGGTTATCCAATTACC
>JAUVEQ010000093.1 GCA_030594725.1 Methanobacteriota archaeon | reverse complement strand
CCCAGGGCGGCCTCCGCCTTGCCGAAGTGGGCCTCGGGCGCCTTGGGGTCCAGCTTGATCGCTCTCTTGAACTTGGAGAGGGCAGCCTTGAAATCCATATCAGCAAGTTTCCTCTCTCCGGCCGCTATCTCCTTATCTGCTCCGGACATGTCATCACCGCGTCGGTATTTTTTAACAAAGACCGACATCGGCATAAAGGTTTGGGTACCAGTATCGCGAAGGTGAGCTAACCGCGTTCCCAACAGGCCCGCAAGGGTTAAGAGCAAGCCGGGCCATCCTTAGGACGGAAGGTACCTGGCCATGTCAAGGTTAGGGGTCTGGTTCGTCATTGTACTGCTCCTCGTACCTGCCGTCATGTCGATGGCGGTGGGGGACAGGGCGACCTCTCCGCTGACCCTCCAGGGTTCCGTCCTCACGGGCGATGGCGCGTCACCGGTGAGGGGCGCCACGGTGAGCCTTGAGATCTACAGCGACCTGGAGGTCCTGGTGCACTGGGACCTAACGGTGTCGATGGAGACGGGGACCTACAGCTTCACGGTGCCCGCCATCAAATGGGACCCGGGATGGAGGGCCCAGTTCCGTGCGTCCTACGCCCTCGTGGGCGCCATGACCGACGCCAACATCACCCTTACCGCCGCCACGACCCAGCAGGTGGACCTCCGGCTGCCCTGGAATCGGACCCTGGGCATGACCGTCACCGTCCCCGAGCCCCACAGGACGACGGAGAGGGACGGCCTGACCTCGTGGGCCATCAACGTCACCAACGGCGGGAACGACAGGGACTCGGTCCTCATCTGGGCAAATGCCTCGAACTCCTCGATACAGATGGTGTTCAATCCCGGTAACTCGACCGAGCTCGCCCCCGGGGTCACGAAGTTGATCGCCCTGGTAGCCTCCAATCCCGGTCTTGAACCTGGGACCTACGACATCGAGCTGGGGTGGAGGTCCCAGTGGTATACGGGAGAGGGGGGGTCCGTCGACCTCACTTGGACAGTGCTCCCGGAGGTTAAGCTGGTCCTGCCCAAGACAGGCATCCACTGGTCGCCCGACCCCCTGTTCAACGACGACGACGCCCTCCTGAACTGCACCGTTCTGAACGGAGGCCGGGACACCGCATACCTTGCCAACGTTACCATCGAGCTCACCCATCCCGTGGACGGCCAGGTCCTCCGGGACAGGGTCCGGATCGACATCCCCGCCCAGGGTTCGGCGATAGCCAGCTTCCCCTGGAAGGCGGTCTACTCGGAGGACCCCTACCAGCTCAGGTTCATTGTGGAGCATCCCTCCAACGGGGGAGCCGGTCCGGTCGAGGCCGAGGTGCCCCTGTTCGTAGGGGTCGAGAACGTGCCGCCGACCACCGACTTCATATCGCCGGTCAACGGGACCCACGTCAACAGCACCGTGCTGGTCCGCCTCCGTGTTAACGATCCCGACACCCCGGTGGAGCAGGTCCGGCTCAGCATAGGAGGAGGGCCGTGGATCGACCTTCCCGTGACCGAGGAGCCCACCTACGCGTGGGATACGACCGCCGTGTCCGACGGGTGGTACACCCTGGAGGCCTACGCCTCCGACGCCTTCGCCGACGGACCTGTGACGTCCGTCCAGGTCAAGGTGGAGAACGGAGAGCCCAACACCCCGCCAGAGGTGTTCATCGAGTCGCCCCAGGAGGGGGACACCGTGGATGTGGTCCTCAAGGCGTCGGGCATAGCCTTCGACGTGGATGACAACGTGGAGCTGGTCCGCCTGCGCATGGACGGGGGCGAGTGGATGCTCGCCGAGGGCTCGACGCGGTGGAGCGCCAACATCTCCACCGAAGAGATGGACCCGGGTGCCCACCTGCTCGAGGTCCAGGCGGACGACGGCATCGATGTGTCCACGATCGAGTCCGTGCAGTTCCACGTGACCGACCTGCCACCGTTATACCTGGACATGTCCCTCGTCGTGGACCCTGCCACCGTGCTGCCGAACGAGAATATCGTGGTCAGGGGCGAGCTGGTGTACGGCAACGGCGTCCGGGCCGAGGGGCTGCAGGTCCGCATCGAGGGACCCAACGGGCTGCTGGTCTTCAAGGAGTCCGACGCCCGTGGTGTGTTCCGGCTCTCGACCGTCGCACCGAACAGCGAGGGGACCTACATATACTCAGCATCGACCACCGACGACAACGACCTCACGGCCTCGAACACCACCCAGCTCCGGGTGCTCAAGAGCCTGGAGCCAGACCTTGCCGTCATCGCCATTCGCATCGAGTCGGAGAAGGTGGCCGTGGGCATCAATGTCACCGTAGCGGTGGACCTGCGCAACCTGGGCTTCACGACAGGCAACGGCACCTTCAAGGCCTGGGAGGGCGAACCCGGAACGGGAGAACCCATCGAGGACCGGCCCGTGACGGTGTACGACCGGATCACCGTCTCCTTCACCTGGGTGCCCATCGAGGAGGGGGTCATCGACCTCACTGTGGAGGTGGTGGACGTGCAGCCCTCCGACGCCAACCTGTCGAACAACAGGATGGTGGAGCCGGTGATCGTGTCGAACCTTCCGGACCTTACCATCGAGAACATCTCCCTGTCCAATCCCACCCCCTACGCCAACACCACCTTCACCGTGTCCGTGAGGGTGGAGAACCTGGGGGGCCTGAACGCCTCCTGCACGGTGAGGCTCTACGTGGACGGAAGGGAGGCGGAGAACCTCGAGGGCAGCTCCGACATCGGCGTCGGCGCCTACGGCTTCGCATACACCGGCTTCGACATCATGGTGGACCAAGGCGCACACTTCGTGTTCGTGGACATCGTCAACGCCTACCCGGAGGAGTCGAGGACGGACAACAACAACGCCACCCTCAAGTTCAACGCCCAGGGGCCCTACGTACCGCCTGTGGACGACGGGGGAGAGGAGTTGCTGGGCGGGTTGACCCCCCTTACCTTCATCTTGATCCTCGTGGGGGCGGCCGTGATCACCGCCGTCGCCATAGTCCTCCTGCGATATTGGTAGGGCGACGGGCCGGGGCGATTGGTTCATTACGCTTGCTAGCATATCCGGATGGGATGTTGGACCGACGCGTGGAGCGGGATGCCCTTGAGGAGCTCTATGCAGGTGGCGGCCTGAACAGGATGGAGCTCAACCGTCTCCTTGGTGAGCGACCGGGAGCCCTCTCACGGATGCTCACCGCGGAGTTCATCGAAACCGTGGGTGCCATCCGAACGGGTGACTTCCATGACGTGGAGACCCGTGGATTCCTCATATCGGCACCCTCCCACTTCGAGTCGATCTTCCTGATAGCCCGGCCCAGATTGGAGAGGTTGGTGGGGCCCGTGTCCCTCGCGGTGCTCAGTCCCAGCCCCTCGGACGTGACCTTCGCCCTGCCCGCCGTGGTGCCCAGGTCGGTCGTCACCGCCAAGGACCTCAGGAAGGCCCGCTTCGCCCGGGTGGATGCGACCGTGCTCAACCTGCAGATGATGGGCGGCGCACCCGGCAGGTTCCTGCTGGTCAACCAGTTCCATCTCCTGCCCTTCGAGGATTTCTTCGCCGCCCGGGCACCGGCGATGACGGGACGCGAGGTCCTGGACCTCGTGCAGGACCGGTTGAACCTGGACTACCCCGAGGTCCGCATGGCACTCCTCGCCCACATGTTCTCGGCACCACGATACCGTGACAGGGCGGGAGGGACGGGCCTCTCCCTGATGGCCTGCGAGGACAGGAAACGTTGCCTGAGCAAGCGGGCCCTTTACGACGTCCTGCGTGACCTGCGCCAGGCATTGCCACCCTACCTCACGGGCCAGAGGTGGTCCTCCCACATGGACTACATGGGCATCCGACCGGTCCCCATGCGATATGCCCCCCAGCGGATGCACTGGCGCTTCAACCAGGGAGAGACCCAGGCTGCCGCCTTCCTGACCCAGAGGGCAACGGAGGTGGAGGCGGAGGAGCTCTCCCTCTCGACCCGGTCCGTGCTGGAGATCCACGATTTCGAGCGGGACCTCAAGGAGATGCTGAGAAGGCCCTCGGAACGACAGGTGGTGATGTCCGTGTGCGACCTTCCGGTCCTCCTGAGCCCGGATGACCTTGCCAGGGACGAGGCCGCGAAGGAGCTCCACCGGTCCTCGGAGGACGTGGCCCACACCGTGGTCCACGCCGCGATGGTCAACCCGATCACGGTCCTCGAGCCCCGGGACAGGTCACATCTGGTGGAGCGGATACTGCGTGAGATCCATCGGGACTGGCCAGAACTGGAGACCTGCATGAAACGTGAGGTGGTGTTCAACCTCTCGTCCCAGGGTGGACTGATCGAGCATGCCACCCGGGCCTCGGGAGCCCTCGTGCGGGCATACTCCCTCACCCCGGATGACGCCGCCGAGGAGGTGCAGGGCATGTTCGTCAGCCTGTTCGCCCGATTCTACGACGCCCTCGAACCCCAGATGCGACACTACGTGGGGGTGCTCGAGAAGAGGGAGAGGGAGCTGCGGGACCGGATGGAATCGGACGTTGCCGACGCCCTGGAGTCCGCCTTCCTCGAACTGGATGCCACGTTCCCCGACGGTTGGCCCTACCCTGAGCTCGAGCGGCTGGTCCTCAACCGCGTGTCCCTGGGCAGGGCGGGGCTGCGGAAGCGCTTCGAACTGGTGAAGTCCGAGGGCGAGGTGGTGGAGGTGGCGCCTGGCGTGTTCAAACGGGTGTGGGGAGCCGAGCTCTTCATGTAACCCTGGTGGGCCACTTCCGGCCACCCCATCGCAACCCATATCAACGGCACATTCCATAGGGGTCGCTTACCGTGGGGAGGGCAATGACGGAGGAATACTCCCTAGACCGCCTGACAGAGATGTGGACCTCCTTCTTCAAGGAGCACGGCTACGTCCCGCAGCTGCTGGACGTGGCTGCCCAGTACCCCGAGGTCCGCTCCCTCTTCATCCCCTACACCGACGTGGCGCTTTTCAACATCTCCCTGGCAGAGCACCTGCTGGAGCAGCCCACCGCGTCCCTCATGGCAGCCGAGAAGGCGTCCCAGCAGCTGATACCCCCCGGGCAGCGGGTCCCGTTGCACATCCGCATCCAGGAGCTGCCCATGGACCCGGAGTTCGGCCGCGTCCCCATCAGGGACCTGCGGAGCAAGCACCTGGGCCGCATCGTCGCGGTGGAGGGGCTGGTCCGCAAGTCCACCGAGGTGCGGCCACGGCTCAAGGTCGCGGTGTTCCAGTGCATGCGTTGCGGCGCCATCCACCGGGTCGAGCAGGACACCCTCCAGCTCAAGGACCCACTGGAGTGCTACGCGGAGAACGGGGGCTGCAAGCGGGCGGCGGGCTCCACCAAGTTCCGCCTCATCACCAACTACGCGTCGTTGCCCGACCCCTTCGCCTCCTCCTTCGGCGACCGGGAACTGGACTTCTCCGAGTTCGTGGACACCCAGAAGATCGAGATCCAGGAGAGCCCCGAGGGCCTCAGGGGCGGCGACCAGCCCCAGCGGTTGACGGCGTACCTGGAGGACGACCTCACGGGCAAGCTGTCCCCCGGCGACCGGGTCACCCTCAACGGCATCCTCCGGGAGAACCTCCGTACCCAGGGGTCCCAGAAGTCCACCCTGTTCGAGATATTCCTGTCGGCCGTCTCCTTCGAGCGCAGCAAGGAGGAGTACGAGGATATAGTCATCGAGGAGGAGGACGAGGAGCGCATCCTGGCCATCTCCAGGGACCCGGCCCTCTTCCGGAACTTCATCGCCTCCATCGCCCCCACCATATTCGGCATGGAGGAAGAGAAGGAGGCGCTTTGCCTGCAGCTCTTCGGCGGCGTGACCAAGGTGCTGCCCGACCAGACCCGGATACGTGGCGACATCCACATCATGCTGGTGGGCGACCCCGGCACCGCCAAGTCCCAGCTGCTGCGCTACATGCGCAACCTGGCACCCCGCGCCATATACACCTCGGGCAAGGCGACCACCGCGGCCGGCCTCACCGCCGCGGCGGTGCGTGACGAGTTCGGGGAGGGGAGGTGGACGCTGGAGGCGGGCGCCCTCGTCCTTGCCGACATGGGTCTGGCCGCCATCGACGAGCTGGACAAGATGTCCGAGCAGGACCGGAGCGCGATGCACGAGGCCATGGAGCAGCAGAGCATATCCATCGCCAAGGCGGGGATCACCGCCACCCTGCAGGCCCGATGCGCCATCCTGGGCGCCGCCAACCCCAAGCTGGGCCGCTTCCACGAGCACGCCCTGATGGTGGAGCAGATCGACCTGCCCCCCGCCCTCTTCTCCCGCTTCGACATCATCTTCTCCATCATCGACAAGCCAGACAGCGTCTGGGACGCCAAGCTGGCCGAGCACATCCTCCTGGTCCACCGCCGCGGGGAGGTGGACCGCCTCAAGGAGCATCTGGACGGGTTGCCCCTGCCAGGGGGCATCATAGAGGACGACTTCGAGGCGGTGGAACCCTTCTACGAGCCCGAGCTCATCCGGAAGTACGTGGCCTACTCCAAGAGCCGTGTGTTCCCCGTGCTCACCGACGAGGCCTTCACCTCCATCAAGGACTACTACATCACCATCCGCAAGATGGGGGAGGGGGAGGAGGCCTCCGTGCCCCTCACCGCCCGGCAACTGGAGGCCTTCATCAGGCTCGCGGAGGCCTCGGCGCGGGTCCGCCTCTCGGAATTGGTGGAGCAGGAGGACGCCGACCGCGCCATCCGCATCGTGGACTACTTCCTCAAGAAGATCATGGGCGGGGACCGCTTCGACATCGATGTCATCGCCACGGGCATCAGCCACTCCCAGAGGGAGCGGATGCGCATCCTGCTGGACATCATCGACCAGCTCACCCGGGGTGGCGAGGCGCCCACGGAGGACGACATCCTCGTCGAGGCGGAGGGCTTCAACATCGACAAGTCCCAGGCCAAGGAAGTGCTGGTGCGTCTGGTCTCCGATGGCCGGATCTACACCCCATCGGCCGGCCGGTACCGTGTGATATGAGGTTCACCCACTTGCCGTACAATGGGTAAAGTATTAGTACGCTGGCAACAGCTAACTAGGTACCCCCGTGGTGATGCATTGATCTACGTCAAGGTGCACAAGCGTCAAGGGCACATCTGTGCCGCAGCCTGCGACGAGGAGCTATTGGGAGAGACACTAGAGGAGGAGCCCTACTGTGTCACCATCAAGGACGAGTTCTTCGGAGGCGAACTCGTGGAGGACGAGGACAAGGCCACCTCCGCCCTCTTCCAGCGGTCCAGCAGCCTGAACCTCTTCGGGGAGCGTGCCGTGGCCCTGGCCATCGAGGCGGGGTGCATCGACCCTGACAACGTTGTGCGCATCAAGGGCATTCCCCACGCGCAGATGTTCGAGATCTGAGCCGCCTGGGAACCCGGTCGCCCAGGGGCGGCTTCCGGACCCCTGGTACTTTTCAACCTCAGGAATGATGAGGAAATGGTTATCTACTAGCCCCTCGATATTGCGACCTGGAGGACAGCTCATTGAAGGTGCTGGGGGGTTCAGCATCCCCATTGCTTGCAGACCGGCTTGCCAAGGAACTTGGCGAAGTTAGCGGCAAGACCGTTACGAAGAGGTTCCCCGACGGTGAGTGCTACGTGAGGGTCATGGACGACCTGGAACGCGAGGATGTGATCCTCGTTCAGAGCACGGCCACGGACGCGGACATCGTCGAGCTCCTTCTCCTCCAGGACGCGATCCAGGAGTACCGGGTCCGTTCCCTCATAACCGTGGTCCCCTATTTCGGGTACGCCCGCCAGGACAAGCTGTTCAACAAGGGCGAGGCGATCTCCTCCCGGTCCGTGATCCAGGCCATCCAGCGGAACACCGACGCCGTCCTGCTGGTGGACATCCACAACCTCACGATCCTCACCTACTACGACATACCCGTGGAGAACATCTCGGGCATGTTGCAGATAGCCGAATACCTCAAGGAGGCGGGGGTTGAGATGGTCCTCAGCCCCGACGAGGGCTCGGTGTCCAGGGCCCGCATCGTGGCCCAGAACATGGGCACCTCCGTCGATTACCTGGAGAAGACCCGGATAGACGGCGAGACCGTCAAGATCACCACCAAGATGCTGGATGTGTACCGCAAGCGGGTGGCCATCGTCGACGACATCATCTCAACGGGCGGCACGATACTGGAGGCCGCAAAACAGCTCAAGGACCAGGGCGCCAAGGAGGTCATCGCCGCCTGCACCCACGGGCTCTTCGCCCAGGGAGCGCTGGAAAAGCTGGAGAAGGTGTGTGACACCATTATCTCCTCCGACACCATCGAGAACGAGACCTCCGTGGTCTCGGTCGCGCCGGAGTTGGCGAAGGCCATCCAGAACTACCAGTGATGCCACCTTCGGTACCAACATACCCCAAAGCTTTATGAATGGGCACGCGCTAATTGATTACCCTAGGTGAGCTCATGGCAAACCGACGTTCCCTGTCGAAGACCGTACTTCCCCTCCTAGTCACCGCCCTGTTCCTGATGGTCGTTGTGGACCCGGTGGTTGGCCAGGCCGACCCGTTACCCGAGGAGCCAGCGGGCCCCGCAGAAGGAAATGGGCCAGTCCGCACGGTCACCCCTTACTACTTGAAGGCCATATCTGGCCCGGCACCGATCAGCGGGACCCTGTCCCCGGCCGCTCTGATGACGAACGATACCCTGGCAGAGGTCACATCGAACGGACCCAGGTTCCCCCGGTTCCTGATCAACAACGTGGGCACCTTCACCATGTACGTCAGCAAGATGCCCCTGGTGATATGGGGGGTCAACTACGCCTCCGTGTGGGCCAAGTCGAACGAGGACGTCCAGGGTGCCCAGTTCCGTGTCAACCTGCAGAAGAACGGAGCGACCCAGCGACAGATGAGCACCACCAGGTCGACCCTGTCGAACGCCCCGGTGGAGCTCGCGATCACCGACGCGCCCGCGTTCCCGGAACCGCTGGTCATCATGCCGGGCGAGTCATTGGGAGTGTTCATCCAGTACACCGCCAACTCCAAGTATCCCGTGGGTGCCGCGCCAGGATGCATAGTCCTGATGAACAGCGAGTTCCACGCCACCCGCATCGAGCTCAT
>JAUVEQ010000157.1 GCA_030594725.1 Methanobacteriota archaeon | reverse complement strand
ACCAGGGCTGTGAGACCTCGTCGAGCTCCCTGATGTCGCCGACCTCCTCGGGCAGCTGGAGCTCATCGGTGGAGGGTGCCTCCACATCGCTCAGCTCCTCCAAGGGGGGAAGCTCCTCGCCGGCCGTCGCGGTGATGGCGTAGATCCCATCGTCCTGGATGGCTATCTTGCCGACCTCGTAGTAGACGACCTTCTCGGGGTTGCCATCGGAGTCAGCGTCCACATACTCGAAGGCCTGGGAGATCTCGACACCGGAGGTGGTCTCCAGATGCCTGTAGGCCTTGATGGACTCGGGGTTGCCGTCACCGTCCGCGTCGATCCACTCGACCGCCTCGACGATCTTGCCCTCGTCGCTGATGGCCCAGGCGATGACGGAGAGCTTCTCGGGCTGACCGTCGGAGTCGGCGTCGGTGAGCTCCACAGCACGGGCTGCGACCAGCTCGTCGTCCACCTTCAGGCCCTCCCAGGCCTTGATGGTCTCGGGGTTGCCGTCGGAGTCCGCATCGATGTACTCCAGGCCGCGGACGGCCATGCCGTCGTCGGTCGCGACCAGGGCGAAGTACTCCACCAGCTCGGGGTTGCCGTCACTGTCCGCGTCGACGTACTTGACGCCCTCGATGGCGATGGCCACCAGACCGAGCCTCACGGCCCGGACGGCCTCGATCAGTTCGGGGTTGCCGTCACTGTCCGCGTCCACGAGGTGGGCGTAGGCCACTATATGGAGCCTGTTGAACCGGGCCTCCTCGTAGAAGGTGACCTCCTCGGGGTTGCCGTCGGAGTTCGCGTCGACGTACTTGAGGTAGCGCTTGCCCCAGACCGTGAGGGAGAGCACCACCTCCTGGTAGGCCTCGAAGGACTCGGGGTTGCCGTCGCTGTCCGCGTCCACCAGCTTGGCGGCCGTGGTCCAGGTGATGGTGTCCCACTGGCCGACGGAGTAGAACTCCACCAGTTCAGGGATCCCGTCGGAGTCGGCATCAACGTAGTTCAAGAACCGCTTTACGAACCGGGTGTCGGACTCGTCGTAGGTCTGGAAGGCCTGGAAGGACTCGGGGTTGCCGTCGCTGTCCGCGTCCTTGTACTCGGCCGCGCCCACGTACTTCCTCATCTCGTCCTCGGCGACCTCGTAGGCGGCAAGGTGGTCCACTGTGCCGTCCGAGTCTGCATCCTTGTAGGCGATCACGCGGGTCCAGGTCGCGCCGTCGGCGGTCTCGCCCGTCTCGGAGGCTATGACGCTCTCGGGATTCCCATCGGAGTCGGCATCGAGGATCTCAACGCCCTTCTGCCAGGTGGTGGCGTGGCTGGAGAGCTCCTCTACCATCTCGATGTCCTCGGTCGGCTCGGTCGCCTCCAAGAGGGCGTCCATGTCCTCCTGGACTTCCTCTGCACCCGCCATCGTCGCCACCGAAGCGGTGGCCATCATCAGGATCATGACGATGACGGTAAGTCTCACAAGTGCATTCCTCATTTTCTTCACCTCAGTGGGGCATTGCGCCCCGATGAGGTCTCTTTGGGTGCCCGGGCCTTATATACGAAATTAGACACCGTTCGAAAATTTGGTCAGCCCTCGAAAAATAAAAAGGCTCAATCCGGGGTACCGCTGGCATTGACCACGGTCTCGAGTTCCGCGGGCTCCGTTGCGAGGTCCAACCACAGTTCGGAGAAGGCATCCACCTGATCGAAGGGTGCAGGCTTGTACAGCATGAGCAGGCGGGCCACCGACCGGCGGTCGGAGAGGTGGTAACCCTTGCCCTCGCCCGCCGTCGTCTGCACCACTATCTGTCCCTTCACCATCTTCTTCATGTGGTAGGTCAGGGTGGAGGGTGCGCATCCCAGATGCTCGCAGACATCCTTGTGCTGGGCATTGTTCGTTGCCAGCAGGTACACCATGATCCGAAGGGGCATGGGCTGGCGCATCATACCCAGGACGCGCTTCTCCTGGGAGGTGAGCCGGTCCACCTGCCTATCGGCGCCGGGCGCCTGCGCGGGGAAGAAGCGGTTGTACCCGTCCTGATGGACGCTGACGACGAGCTCGTTGGAAATGAGTTGATGCAGGTGGTACTCCACGAGGTTCACATGCATCCCGAGCTGCCGCTGGATCTCCCGGAGGTGCAATCCGGGCTGTGTGAAGACCAGGTTATAGATGGCTCTCCTGGTCTCTAGTTCCAGCAGTTCAGGCACGGTCATGAGAGACCCTCTCAACGCTTCAGCGTCGCGAAGTACAGCAACAGCAGCACGAAGAGGTTCAGCAACCCGATCGCGCTTAGGTACGTCTCCGGGTCTGCATCCGGAGTGAATTGGTAGAAGAACAGTGCCACTCCCACGAAGAAGAACATCAGGAAGGCAACAAAGGTGAAGAGGATCTTCGAGTTGCCTGTCCTCCTGTAGGAGTTTAGAGAGATGGGCAGCAGGGCCAGGGAAATGATTATGATCCCTGCTGCCACGAAGTCTAGGAACGCCATGGTCCCGCCTCACGACGTCTATTGACCAGGAGGCCTATAACCATAGCGGGGGTCGGCCGGGGCTCCCATCTGCCCCTGCTGGGCGCCCCCGGGAGGGGTTCCCGGGGGGTACGAAGGTGGTGCCCCTCCCTGAGGAGGTGCTCCCGGAGGTGCCTGGGGAGGCATCTGTGGAGGTGTCTGGGGAGGCATCTGCGGGGGTGTCTGGGGAGGTTGTTGCGGTGGCATCTGCTGGACCGGGGGGGCCGTCTGCATGCCCTCGATCCGCTTGGGGGTCGCCGAGCGTTTCCGGGACCACTTGGCCGCGTAGATCACGGTCCCGAAGATCAAGAGGGAGGCCACGAACAGCCCGATGCTGCCCCTGACCAGCTTCACGAACACGGGCGGGAGCCCGTCCGTGAAGGCGAAGCCTATCTTGGGGTCGTGGATGATGCTGTCACCGCGCCCGTAGGCGAAGGCCACGTACTTGAGGTCGATGCGCGTGCTTCCCTCGGGGGTCCAGTTGAACCAGCCGATCCGAGCAAGGGTTGACTCCTTGACGTCCACGTCCTCGCCGTCCACGGTCGCGTTCTTGAGCCACGAGAAGTAGCCAGCGCCGCCCTCGATGTCGAAGGACCAACCGCCCTCCTCGACGGATGACTTCCATGCATCGGAGTACTCCTCGGGAAGGCCGTTGTACCACTTGGCGTTGCCCACCGCAATGATCTGGAGCAGGGCGATCTCGGTGTTGTTGGCCACGAAGGGATAGTCCTCGATGATGAAATCGATCTTCACCTCGTAGGGGGACAGCACCACCGTCTCGTTGAAGATGACAGAGTTGGTCACGTGCATGATGAGCTCGAAGACGCCATCCTCGGTCTCGGCGGCGATGGTGATCGCCTCCGCGCCGGCTGGGCCCAGCATGTTGCCGTGCTTGATGTTCTTGTAGCCGGGCCTCTCGTACCACGTCATGGTCGAGTCGGACTCACCGGTCTGCTCGTAGAATCCCTCGTGGTCGTCCAGGTCGGCATGGAGAGGTAGCATGGAGACGACATCGTCACCCGCAAGGTCGTACTTTCCATCGCCATCATCGACATACTCGACGATCCCGAAGGGGGCTATGAAGGAGCCGGTGGCATATTCGTTCTGGCCGGCCTCGGTCCCGTGACCGTAGAGCACGCCCACGCCAAGTCCCTTCTCCTCGTCACCGATGGTGTCAAGGACGAAGATCAGCCAATCGCTTCCCTGTGGGGTGACCGCTGCGGAGACTATGGTGGCCTTCTCGGTCGTGTACTGCTCAGCGATCGCACGCTGATAGTAGAACTCTTCCTCCTGCGCGACCACTGGAGAGGCAAAGGCCAGCAGCATGACCGCGATGACGCTTGCCGTTAGTATCTTGGTTATCATTGGGCCGTTCATTCCTATCACCTGTGCCTTTCTGTGGTCACCGAGCATATATACCCTTTATTGGACAGCATTCGAACGCGAGAATCACCTGTTCGAACATTGTCCAATCCATGACCTCAGTCGCGCAGGCCCTCCAGGAGCTCCGTTACCCGGGTCCTCAGCTGCTCGACCGTGCCCGTGTTCGGGATCACCGCGTCGGCGGAGGCCAACACCTCGCCGAGGCCCCAGGATAGCTCCCTCTCGTCCCGGGCCCTGAAGGCCTCCGGGGACATGGTGTCGTCATCGCGGCCCCTGGATGTGACCCGTTCCATTCGCAGGTCATCGGGACAATCGATGAGCACCAGATAGAGATCCGCGCCCAGCTCCCCCTCGAAGGCATCCAGCTCGGCCCGGCTGCGGATGCCGTCGATTATGACCACGTCCGCCTCCCTGTCCACCGACTCCAGCGTCCTCCGGGCCCAGATGTCCGCACCGTGGCTGGTCCGCATCTCGTTGGCCACCCGGCCGACCTGGCCCGCCTCCAGGGGCAAGCCCTGCCTCCGGACCTCGTCCCAGACGGCGTCACCCATCCTGAGGACCTGGAGGCCCCGCTCCAGGGCCAGCCGGACGGCCTCGCTCTTGCCCGAACCCGGCATGCCCGTGAAGACGACGACCTTGATACGCCTCACCCGCGCCATTGAAGGGGCCCGTGCCGAAAATACGTTTCGACAACGGCAATCGCCGTACTGCCTCCAAATCCGAAATAACTTTAACACTTGTCATTATTCTGGCCACGAGGCCGATGAGCGAGCGAAATGGCATTTTGGCATTCGCCATCTTCATCCTAGCTATGCTATTGGTACTGCCCACGGCAGCTGCCGAGTGGCCGATGGAGGGCGCGGACTCGGAGCACTCGGGGGAACAGATCACACCCCTCATCGGTCCTGCCAACCAGTGGACCGTCCAGGTGGACGGAGAGCTCATGTGCCCTCCCGCGACAGCCTACGGGAAGCTCTACCTGGGGACCTCGGACGGCTACCTGCGGGTGATCGACGAGAGGGACGGGGGGGTCCTATGGGACGTCAAGCTGGGCGAGACCGTCTGCGCCACCCCACTGATAGAGTCCCAGGCCGCCTTCGTGCCATCGGGGAACACCCTCTTCGCGGTGGCCCTCACCAACAAATCCGTGAAGTGGTCCTTCGAGGCCGTGGGTACCCTGAGGGCCTCACCGGTGCTGTACGACGATCTCATCTTCATAGGCTCCGAGGACAAGCACGTCTATGCCCTCGATAAGTACACCGGAGAGCTGGTCTGGTCCCTTAAGCTGGACGATGTGGTGGCGGCAAGCGCCTCGGTCGCTGGCCTGACCCTGGTGATCGGGACCGAATCGGGGACGCTGTACGGTATACATCGCACCGAGGGCAAGGAACGATGGCGGGCCGATCTGGGCTCCTCCATCTCGACCGCCGCCTGCATCTCCCAGAGCACCACCATGGTGGGCACCTACGGAGGACGGCTGTACGGGCTCGACATGGACGATGGGGAGGTCATTTGGGAGTTCCCCAACGCGGCCGAGCCCGCCCTGGACCCCATCCTCACCACCCCCGTCACCAACTCTGGCCTGGTCTACTTCGGTAGCGATGGCCTGTACTGCCTCGAGGTCTCCAACGGGTTGAAGGTCTGGTTCCAACAGGCCGGGGATACCGTGAGGGGCTCTCCGGCCATTGTGGACAACTTCCTGGTGTTCGGTTCATACGACGGACTGCTCCGATGCCTCGACAAGAACACGGGCAAGGTGGTATGGCGGTACCGGTCGGACACCGTCTTCCGCTCCGGGGCCTCCATCGATTACGACAAGGTGTTCATCGGAGGACGCGACGGCAAGCTCTATGCCCGGTCGGTCCTGAACGCGCAGGCCCCGGTGGTGATCGGTCCGTTCACGTTGGAAGCGGAGGCCCACGATTCGATCCTCTTCGAGGTCGATGCCAGCGACCCGGAGGGCAACATGCTCACCTTCTCCTGGGACTTCGGTGACGGCAACACCAGCACCGAGGTCGGTCCCCTCCACGAGTATCCCCTAGCTGGTGAATACCTGGTCGAGGTCGCCGTGAGCGACGGCACCAAGACCAAGAAGCACACCATCACCGTCATCGTGAACCCCTTCGAGACCCGATCCTCGGATGGGGACGAGACGGGGTCCTCCATGGCCCTCATCGCAGGCGCCATCGGGGCCGTGGTCGTTGTATTGCTGGTCGTGTTCTTCCTCATAATAAGGAAGCGGGGCGACGACGCCGAGGGGGACGAGACCATCCCGCCGGAGCAAGCTCCTACGGAGGAGCCGATCGATGTGGGCGGGGCCGTCGTGGAGGCGCCCCGGTTCGACGAGGGACCACAGGCCGCAACCCCCTATCCCCCGCCGGCTGAGGTGGTCGAAGTCCAGGAAGTCTGGGAGGAGAACAGATGACACGCATTGACGGGCGCTCCGTAAGGGACCTGAGGGACGTGAAGGTTGAGACCGGATTCATTGACCAGGCACCCGAGTCGGTCCTGTTCTCCATGGGTCGCACCAAGGTGCTGTGCACCGCCACCGTCTCAGAGGGCGTGCCCAAGTGGCTGGAGAACCGGCTCCCTCCCCAGGGATGGGTGACGGCGGAGTACAGCCTCCTTCCCAGGTCCACCTCCACCCGGACCAACCGGGAGCGAAGGGGCGCGGGCGGACGCACCCAGGAGATCCAGCGACTCATCGGCCGGTCCCTGCGGGCCGGCATCGACATGGGTCGCCTCGGCGCCAGGTCCGTCATCGTCGATTGCGACATCCTCGAGGCCGATGGAGGCACCCGAACAGCATCCGTCACCGGCGGATGGATCGCCCTTGCGCGAGCTATCAAGGGCCTCCGCGATTCGGGAAAGCTCCGGAAGGACCCCCTCCTCTCACCCGTTGCAGCGGTATCCGTGGGACTGGTGGACGGCGAGGCGCTCCTCGACCTGTGCTACGAGGAGGATTCCGTCGCGGACGTGGACATGAACGTGGTCATGAACGGTGTGGGGGACATGATCGAGGTCCAGGCGACGGCGGAGGGCGAGGCCTTCAGTCGAGATCAGTTGGAGGAGCTGTTGGACCTTTCCTCCGAGGGCATAGCGGCCCTCGTCCAGATACAGAAGGACCACATCTGAACCGGGACGGGT
>JAUVEQ010000410.1 GCA_030594725.1 Methanobacteriota archaeon | reverse complement strand
GGTCGATGAGGCATACACGTCTCGCGAATGCCGTATCTGTCATCAGGACGGGAGGCGGCCTAGCCAGGGTCGCTTCGTTTGTCCGTCCTGCGGGGAGTACAACGCGGACCTCAACGGTGCTGTGAACATCGGCAGTAGGGCCTTGGCCTATATGGTCATCGCCGGGGCTCCTGGTATTGAGCCCTTGAGGGGGACAACGAGCCCCCAAGTTCAGTGCGACGGTACGTCGTGTTAAACAAATACCCCCATTCATGTCAAGGGGTTGGACGATGAGGTTTATGATAGATATCTGAGAATAAGTAGGAGAATCCGGGCCGACCCCCAGTGACCGGTCCCTATGGTCCAGTCCTCTCAGAGGTAGGGTCGGTGGTCATCCCTTCATCGGACATCTCTGTCAGGAACAGGGCGGTCTGGGCGGAGGTCATCGCTGCCGACCGAACTATCTCCGATCTGCTCAGGAAGTAATACTCTTGGGGTTCGGCAGCCTCCGGGGTCGCCCTTCCACCGTTGTTGGCCCGAAGACGTTTCGCAAGGCCATCGATATCCACTGAAGGGTCTCCCAGGATCTTCGTCAACTCGGCAAGGGCCTCCTCTGCCTCGGGGGAAAGGGCCACCCTCGCGTGAACACCGGGAGCGGATGATGGTGAGGGTCCGGCCGGGGATCCCTTTGCAGGTGGAGGGGTCGAGGTCTTGGATGCCATCGTGGCCGAGGCCGCCACAGCTGTCGTGGCCGCGACCGCACTACTTCCAGCGGCGGCAGCGTCCACCGCGGTCGGTACGTCCTTGGCCTTCTCCTTCTTCTTCTCGGCCTTCTTGAGCTTCTTCTCCTTCCTCCGCTCCGCCCGCAGCTCCCTCTTCGCCCTCTTCTTCTTTCTCTTCCTCCTCTTGCGTACCCTCCTCGCTATCTTCCTCGCTGCCCTTGTCTTTCGCCTCCAGAAAGCGCACATGGTCACACCGTTCGAGGGTCTGCGTTCATACTACCAGGATGAAGAGGCCACACATTGGACGTATTGGATAGAAGTATTTTCGTACGCTATGATGGCGGGGTGATGGATGGGACCGATGGTATGTTGGTCACGCCCAGTGGTAACAATGGGATCGGGCATGGAGGAGTGCCATGTCGCCCCGTCGGGTGAGATGGCCGCCTCAGATCTTCTTGAGGTCCTTCTTGAGGGCGGCGGAGCCCTTCTCCGCGGCATCCTCGATGGCGTCGGCGATCGAGCTGCCCGCGTCGCTGATCTTGTCCAGGGGTCCACCTGCCACGTCCTCGACCTTGGTGAAGAACTTGTCCGAAACCCCCTTTCCCTTCTCTACGACCCCATCGGTGCCGGTCTTCTCCGCTAACTGGCCTCCGACCTCCTTGGTCTTGTCTACAGCATCATCGGTCGCTTTCTCCGCCTTCTTGCCGATATCACTGAGGTCATCATCTAGGTCTCCCAACGTATCACATCCTCTTGAGGGATTGTACCAACGTCCTTACCTGATATAACATTATCCGATGGATCCGGGCTCATTCCACGGTCACGGACTTGGCAAGGTTGCGGGGCTTGTCGATGGAGCACTCCCGCATGAGGGCGACGAAGTAGGCCAGCAATTGGAGGGACACGAGCACGACCACTGGCGAGAAGAGGGGGTTCGTCCGGGGCACGGGGATGACCACGTCCACCAGCTTTGCCAGCTCCACGTCGTCCTCCAGGCCGACGGCGAAGACGGGAGCGTCCCGGGCCGAGACCTCCATGATGTTCGAGAGCATCTTGGGCCGGACGGGGTCGTCCACGACGATGGCGATGATGGGCGTCTCCTCTCCAACCAGGGCGATGGGCCCGTGCTTCATCTCGCCCGCGGGGTAGCCCTCGGCGTGGATGTAGCTGATCTCCTTGAGCTTCAGGGCGCCCTCCAGAGCGGAAGGGTAGTTGATGTTGCGGCCGAGGAAGTAGACGTCGTGGGCCTCGTGGATGGTCTCTGCCACGCCCTTGATGAGGTCCCGGTTGTTGAGCACCTGCTGTACCTGGGATGGCAGGCGCCTGAGCTCCTTCCTGAGGGCCCTCATCTGCTCTGCGCCTATCGTGCGCCTCTTGGTCCCCAGGGCGAAGGCGAGCAGGTAGATGGCGATGAGCTGGGTGATGAAGGTCTTGGTGGCGGCCACGCCGATCTCCGGACCCGCCCTGGTGTAGATGGTCTGGTCGGCCTCCCGGGTTA
Organism: Methanobacteriota archaeon; assembly: GCA_030594725.1. GTDB lineage: Archaea > Thermoplasmatota > DTKX01 > DTKX01. The sequence continues at coordinate 523 of JAUVEQ010000410.1, read as the reverse complement.
TGGTGGACCCCACGACGTTGGTGATGGCGAGGGTGGAGGTGCCCCGTCGCTTGGCCTCCCGGACGGCGGAGATGGTGTCGATGGTCTCCCCGCTCTGGGTGATGGCCACCACAAGGGCGGACTCCTTGGCCAGGTTGGAGTACCGGTACTCGCTGGCCATCTCGACGGTCGTGTCAAGGCCTGCCAGGCTCTCCAGGATGTACTTGCCTATCAGGCCGGCATGGTAGGAAGTGCCGCAGGCGATGATCTTGATCTTGTCCACGTCGGGTGGTGCCAGGGCCGTCAGGTCCTCCTCGACGATGCGTCCCATCATCGAGTCGAGGATGGCCTGGGGTTGTTCGAAGATCTCCTTGAGCATGAAGTGCTCGAAGCCACCCTTCTGGGCATCCTCCAGATTCCAGTCCACGACGTGGACCGGGCGCTCCACGGGCTCGCCATCAAGGTCCATGAGCTGGAACTCGCCCTCCCGGAGGACCACCAGGTCGCCGTCCTCCAGGAAGGTGAACTCGTGGGTGAAGTCCAG
>JAUVEQ010000024.1 GCA_030594725.1 Methanobacteriota archaeon | reverse complement strand
GTGGGCAACAACATGAAGTCCCAGATCGCCATGGTGCACAGGGCAATGCAGCTTGGCTACGTGGGCATCCTGCAGGAGGACTATCTGCTGGGGAACGCCACGGAGGCGGCAGGCGAGTTCCTGGATACCGCCCGGGGTCTCACTGTGGACGAGACCCGGGCCGTCGTGGTGGCCGGGGGCGAGACCACGGTGATCGTGAAGGGTCCGGGCCGGGGAGGCCGGAACCAGGAGATGGCACTTGTGAACCTCCGGCATATGCGCGAGGGGGAGCTCTTCGCGTCGGCAGGGACCGATGGCATCGATGGGAAGAGCCACGCCGCAGGGGCCCTGGTCGACATGGACATCCTTTCCGCGTCGGAGGCCCGGGGACTCGACGTGGACGCCTACCTGGCGGACAACGACAGCACCACGTTCTTCGAGAGGGCCGGGGGACTGCTGGTCACGGGACCCACGGGCACCAACGTGGCCGACGTTCAGCTCTACATGGTCCGCAGATGAGGCCGAATCGGGCCCTTTAGGGCCCGGTCGATGTGACAAAGGTGTACTGACCTCCTTAACCTTAAATAGGACATCGTTGTTTCACCCACGCCTAAACCGGCCCTCATTCGCAATGGGTGGAGGACGGTGGCGTGAGGTGCAAGCATGCCTGAGGAAATGAATCCGTTTAAGATCGCTCAGAGCCAGGTCGATACCGTCGCCGAGATGCTCGGTCTGGATGAAGGGCTGACGGAGTTTTTGAAGAACCCGCAGCGAGAGCTGCATGTGAGCTTCCCCGTCAAGATGGACGATGGAAGTCTGAAGGTCTTCAAGGGCTACCGCGTCCAGCATAACATGGCCCGAGGCCCGACCAAGGGTGGTATCCGGTTCCACTGGGACACCGATATCGACGAGGTCCGCGCTCTCTCCATGTGGATGACCTGGAAGTGTGCAGTGGTCGGCATCCCCTACGGCGGCGCCAAGGGTGGCGTCACCTGCAACCCCAAGGAGATGTCCCAGAACGAGCTGGAAAAGCTGACCCGGCGTTTCGCCAGCGAGATCAGCATCATCATGGGCCCCGATACCGACATCCCGGCCCCCGATGTGTACACCACCCCGCAGACGATGGCCTGGATCATGGACACCTACTCCATGAACCACGGTTACACCGTGCCTAGCGTGATCACCGGCAAGCCTATCCCCATCGGTGGGTCCCTTGGCCGGAACGAGGCCACCGCCCGTGGCACCGTGATCACCATCCGTGAGGCCTGCAAGAAGATCGGGCTCGAGCTCAAGGGCGCCACCGTGGCCGTCCAGGGCTACGGGAACGCCGGTTCCATCGCAGCCTACCTGATCCACGACATGGGCGCGAAGGTGGTCGCTGTCTCCGACTCCCAGGGTGGCGTGCTCAACTGGGACGGTATCGACCCCCACGAGGCCATCAAGTTCAAGGCCGAGACCGGTACCGTGGTCGGCTTCGCCGGCACCGAGACCATCACCAACGAGGAACTTCTCGAGCTGGAGGTCGATATCCTGATCCCCGCAGCCCTCGAGAACGTCATCACCTCGGAAAACGCTCCCAACATCAAGGCGAAGATCTCGGGCGAGGCCGCCAACGGTCCCAACACCCCCGAGGCGGACAGGATCATGCACGAGAATGGCGTGATGGTCATCCCCGACATCCTGGCCAACGCCGGTGGCGTGACCGTGTCCTACTTCGAGTGGGTCCAGGGCCTGAACAGGCTGTTCTGGTCCGAGGAGGAGGTCAACAACCGCCTCGAGACTATCATGGTGGACTCCTTCGAGAACGTGTACGGCATCGCCCAGGAGAGGAACATCAACATGCGCCAGGCCGCCTACGTGGTGGCCATGGGACGTGTTGTCGAGGCCATCCAGCTCCGCGGGTTCTACCCGTAGGCATTGGACCGACGTTCTCTTACGAACGCAAGCCGGGGGCCGACCATCGGTCCCCGCAAACCCCTTTTTTCTTTTTTTATATTCCACAGTCATAGCCGTGGCCCTGCGCCTCCCAGACAGGGTCTGAACGCCAGGGTCAACCCAGACGCAACATAGATAACCGTCTGGACCGCTTTGGCAGGCATGGCCCGCGGCAGGATCTCCAGACCCCTCGTCCTTATCATCGTCGCAATGATGGTGCTTCCGACGGTCGCCCTCTCGGGGACGGTCTCGGCAGGGGACGGGGAGGACCGTTCGAACGACGGGTTCAGATCATTTGTCGAGATAGAGGCGAGCCTCGTGTCCTTGGCGGAGAACTACTCCGACATCGCGGTCCTGTACGACCTTGGAGACCTGTACCCCAACGCGAACGGCACCACCAAGACCTCCCACGAGGGACGTCATTTCTGGGGCCTCAAGATATCCGACAACCCCCGCATCAACGAATCGGACGAGATCGATATCCTCTACGTGGGCATGCACCATGCCCGGGAGTGGATGGCGACGGAGATGATGATGTGGCTCATCGAGCACATCCTGGCCGACTACGGGAACAACGCGACCATAACCAACATCGTGGACAACCGGGAGCTGTGGATGTTCCCCGTGCTGAACCCTGATGGCTTCGTTTACTCCGAGACCCACGAACGGACATGGAGGAAGAACCGGCGGGACAACGGGAACGGGGATGTGGGCACGAACTGGGGTGTGGACCCCAACCGCAACTATGGCTACAAGTGGGGCTACGACGACGTCGGCTCGGATCCTCGCCCGGACGACGACACGTATCGGGGCCCCTACCCCTTCTCCGAGCCCTGCACCCAGATCATGCGGGACATGGCATACGCCGTCACATTCGAGAGGGCGATCTCCTTCCATACCTGGCAGGAGGTGATCCTGTTTCCCCCGGCCTACATCCGCCAGCACGCTCCCCACTACCCCTTCTTAAAGGAGCTGGGAAGGCGCCAGGCCCAGCACACCGGGTACGAGTACGGTGACGTCGCGGACGGGATCCTGTACACGGTGAACGGCGGCTTCGACGACTTCATGTACTTCAACACCTCGTGCCTCCCCTTCACCTACGAGATGAACTCTGCCGCCGACGGCCGCTTCTACCCGAACGCCAGCCTAATCGTGCCCACGTGCACCATGAACTACGAGGCGGCACTGGAGATAGCCAAGGCACCCGACAACCTGTACGACATGTTCTTTGGCGGCATCGACGGCATCGTGGTCGACCCCAGGGGGGATCCCCTCGAGAACGTGTCGGTGAACATCACCTTGCTGGCCGAGGACGTGCTCAACATCACCACCGGTCCCGACGGCCGATTCTCGTTCCATGCCCCCGACGGGAGGTTCTATGACATCTCCGCCGAGAAGGAGGGCTTCTCCCGCAGTGTCGACATGTACCAGGCGCAGTGGGACGACAAGCTGACCGAGGTGACGATCACCATCAAGGACAACGTTGCCCCCTCCATCGCCAGTGTCTTGGCCACCCACGAGGGGGTGGTTGGCACCGAGTTCGGCATCGGGCAGGAGGTCCGGCTCGACCTCTACGAGGCCTCGGACGAGGCGGGCCTGGAGGGCGTGGTGACCATCCAGTCGGTCCCGGCCCAGTACTTCCATCGCAGAAAGGCCCTCACCTACGACGATGAAACGGGCTCGTACTACTACATCTGGAACACCAACGGGCTCAAGCCCCGGAACGATTACCTGGTCACCACCGAGCTTTGGGACATCGACGACAACAGGGACCGGGACGGCGTGACGCCGGAGGGGCCCGACCTGACCATCACACTGCGGGACATCACACCTCCCATGGTCCCCATCAACCTGACGGTGGTGGCGCTTCCCGAGGGCCGGACCCTGGTTCTGGCATGGGAAGCCAACATCGACGACACACAGACCTACACCCTGGAGAGGAAGGTGGAGCCCGGGGGTGACTGGGCGTTGCTCACAGACCTTACCAAGGATGACCGGACGTTCGTGGACCAGGGTCTGGAGAACGACGTTTCTTACTCGTACCGGCTCATGGCCTGGGACAAGGTGCCTCTGCCATCCGGGTGGTCGGTCGAGGTCACGGGAACGCCCCACGACACCGTGCCGCCCGGGGATGTGAGCGGCCTTGTGGTGTCCGCACCCATGGTCGGTGGCGTCCTGGAGCTATCATGGACCGAGAGCACGGACGACGCCGCAGTCTACATGCTGTACAAGGACGCGGGTCAGGGCTTCGAGCCGATGGCGATGCTCCCCAGGGGTGTGACCGAATACACCGACCTCGAGGTCCTCAATGAAATGACCTACCATTACAGGATCTCGGCGTTCGACCCGTCGGAGAACGAGGGCCCCCTGTCCGAGCCGGTCATCGGACTTCCAAGGGACCTGACCCCGCCGCCACTGCCCGTGGTCAGTCCCCTTCCCGAGCTTACCAACCTATCGGAGCATAGCATCGAGGGCACGGCCGAGGCCAACTCCACCGTGGTCGCCATGGTCAACCAGGAGGACGTGGAGAGGTACGATGTCTCGCCCGAGGGGACCTTCCATGGCACCATCACACTTGACAACGGTGTCAATCGGGTGTCCTACAAGTCCATCGATGCCGCCCAGAACCCCTCTGGCCACACCGAGGCCGTCATCGTACAGGTGGACCTCAACGCTCCCCGCGTCACCTACTCGGAGCCCTCGGTCGGACAGCCGAACGTGCCCACGGAGATCGAGGTCGCCTTCGTCATCTCCGAGTCCCTCGTGAGCAACACGGTCTCCGGGACCTTGAGGTATGTCGATACCGGGGAGATCGTCCCCAGCTCTACCGGGTACTCCGGAACGACCAAGAGCATAACGGTAACCCCCCAGACAGCTCTGCGGAAGGGAGCGGAGTACGAGGTGACCGTGGACGGAACGGACGCGGCCGGCAACCACCTCACCGGTGGGATGTTGACGTTCACGAGCGTGAAGGAGGAGGAGCCTGATCCCTCGGTCAGCAGTTCCTTCCTGCTGCTGCTCGTCATAATCGCGGTGATCGTCGTCCTGGTGGCCGTCCTTGCCCTGAGGTCCACGGGTGGAAAGGAGCCGCCCCCGGAGGAGGAGGAGATGCCACCCCCGGAGGAACCTACCATATCTCCCGCGTTCGAGGGGGTTCCTGAGTACCAAATGGGATACGACCCCCGCCCGCCCGGTCAAGATCTATCGGAGCCTAGCGGCGATGAGGATTGGAAGGAGTACTAGTCCTCCCAGAGACCACTGGACATCCAACATAACCCACAAGCTTCATATATCAGACCCGTGGTTCATTTCTAACCCACGTTAGGGCGGGGATTCCTGCCCGACACCAGGAGGTCCGCATCATGTCCCGTGTGCCCCGGTCCCGCAACACCCTGCCGATCGCCCTGTTGGCCTTCGTGCTCATCCTACCGATAGCCCTCCCGGTCATCAGTCCACCGGCCATCGGCGAGCCCGACCCCGCGATCGTGGACCCCATGTTGGAAGAGGTCCTGACCACCACACCGGAGGACGCCTTGTTGGACGTTCTCGTGCGCTTCGAGAGCGAGTTCGTTCGGGCCGACGACGAGGTGCTAGAGGACCTGGGCATCCACAAGGTCGGGGAGTTCCGGATGATCCCCGCGATGCATATCCAGGCCACCCCCTGGCAGATCGAGCGCCTGTCGGGCTATCCCCGTGTCGAATGGATGGAGTGGGACGCTCCCTTGGACTTCCTCATGGACATGACCACCGCGGTCATCAATGCCACCGATACCTGGCGATCGATCATCGAGGGCAGCCTCTGGGGCGACCAGGGCATCACTGGCAAGGGGGTCACCGCGGTCGTGCTGGACACCGGCGTCGACGCGGGGCATCCCGACCTGGACTACGGCACCAAGACCATCCGGAACCTCAAGTCCGACACGGGCACTGGACCCTATTACGAGATAGAGAACGGCGACACCTCGTCCGGCCACGGCACCCACTGCGCGGGTACCGTTGCGGGCAACGGCGACGCCTCCGCGGGTCAGAAGGCGGGCGTCGCCCCCGGGGCGAACCTCATCGGCCTCTCCACGGGCGAGGCGGGCGCAATCACCGGTGCCGTGGGAGCCCTTCAATGGGTCTACGAGCACTCCCAGCCGGGGACCAACCCCTACAACATCCGTGTCGTGAGCAACAGCTGGGGCGCGGGTGGTGGCATCTACGAGCAGGGCGATTCCATCTCCGAGGCCATCAACAAGTTGGTCTACGAGAACAACGTGGTCTGCGTGTTCGCCGCGGGCAACTCCGGCGGCGACGGCAACACCATCCAGTCGGGCAACTACGCCAACACTCCCGCGGCCATATGCGTGGGCGCCTCCGGTCGCGACGGCAGCTACATCACCGATTTCTCCTCCAAGGGACGGTGGGACTGGTTGGACACCTACCCGGACATCGCGGCCCCCGGTCATCACATCGACTCCACCGCGGCCCGCCGCACCCAGATCAGCGCGATGACCCAGCAGGGCGACTCGAACCCCTACTACCTTTCCATCAGCGGCACCTCGATGGCCACTCCCCACGTCAGCGGGGTCGTGGCCCTCCTGTGGCAGGCGGCCCCCTCCATGAAGGTGTCCGACGTCCGGCAGGACGCGGGTGTGGTGCGCGTCGAGGATGGTCAATACATCGTCATATCCCCCGAGGAACTGGAATCCGATGACGAGCGGTACGACGAGGCCTACGCGGAGTGGAACGAGCGTCTCGATACCCGCATCCACGAGGCCGAGCTCATCATCAAGCTCACCGGGGATATGATCCCTTACGGTGAGAGCCCCAGCCCCGATGCGAACAACCAGACCGACAACTCGATCCCGGACTGGTCCGTACCCGGCTACGCGGCCGAGCGCATGCACGACTGGAGCCAGGGATACGGGCTTGTCAATGTCAACCGGGCTGTTGGCCTGGCACTCACCCTCGAGCGCCTCCGGCAGGAACACCCCGAGGCCACCGTGTTCGACGCCTACGAGACCTTCGAGAGCATCTTCGAGGTCAAGGAGATCACCAAGGAAACCGATCGACTGAAGACATCCTGGAGCGGCGAGTGGGCCCGCTTCAACGAGCAGTCCACCAATCCGGCGAACCTTGTCTTCGAGGCGAACCAGACCAGGTTCGTCTACATACCAGAGGGAGCCGAGGAGGTGCGCATCACCCTCAACTGGCCCATGGTGGACAGCCTCACCCAGGTCATCGGCACCCTGGGCTTCATGATAGATTTCGACGGCAACGGCGGATGGGACTTCCAGTCCTCCGTGACGCCCGAGCTTGACGGGTCCCGCATCGAGACCATCTCCGCGTCCGGCAACGACGGGACCTACTGGACCTTCGGGATAGAGGGTCACGGGCTGCGGTGGAGCCGCGCCCGGGACTTCATGGAGCAGTTCAGGGAGGCCAGGATCGAGTACGAGATGGCCGTCGCCATCACCTTCGGCCAGGGCTTCGGTACCATCGTCATCCCGGAGCTGGACCCCAACGCCATCTCGGCCGACCTCAAGTTCGCCCAGCCATCCGACACGTTCACCATGGGCAATATCTCCATGGTCAAGCACGTCTACAACCTCAACAACATCACCTGGCAACCCCAGGTGGAGCCACCCGTCGTTCCCGAGACCTCCAGCACCTCGTGGGGATGGTGGATCTTTCTGCTCCTCATCATCCTGGTCGTTGTGGCCTACGTGATCGGCAGGTTCGCGCCCGAATCCATGCCGGGACGCCACATCAACCGCACTGCGGAGGCGGTGGGTGTGACCAAGGCCCTGTCGAAGACCAAGGAGATCTCCCGGAAGACCATCAAGGGTGTGAAGGGCAAGGTCAAGAAGGACAAGCCGGCCGGACCCGAGGTGGTCAAGGCCGAGGTGGTCGCGGAAGAGCCCGCACATACCGATCCCTAGACCGGCGGACCCACTCCGGCAAATGGTTGTACTTCGCCCAACTACTGCACAAGCTTCAAATACGGAATCCACTCTGAGGAATCCTCAGGAGCATCGGGACCAGTGTTCTTCCGATGCTTGGGGTGCTCTAGATGGATTACATGGCGACAGTCCCGAAGGCCTACGCCCTAGTCATCATGCTCGTTCTCATCCTTCCCGCAGCCTACTCGATGGCCGCTCCCGAACCAGTCGTGGAGCCCAACGCCCTTGTCATCGATAGTTATCTGCGGGATGTCCTGGACAGGACCAGCAACGACCAGAGGATAGAGGTGATCGTCCAGTTCAGCGACGACGTGTTCCCGAAGGACCGGAGGTTCGTCGAGGACAAGGGCTTCGAGGTCCTCCACCAGTACACCATCGTCCCGGCCCTCTGGCTGAAGGGGTCGCCATGGGCGATAGATGCCCTCTCCGCCTACGAGAGGACGGTATGGATGGAGTACAACGAGCAACTGGAGTGGTCGATGGACGAGACCACCAACGTCATCAACGCCACCACCGCCTGGACCTCCCGCGTCGAGGGAAGCCTCTGGGGCGACAGCGGCTTCGATGGTACGGGTGTGACCGTGGTCGTGGTCGACTCCGGGGTCGATGCGGGACACCCCGACCTGGACTACGGGACCAAGACCATCCGCAACCTCAAGTCCGACACGGGCACCGGACCATGGTACGAGATCGAGAACGGGGACACCTCCTCGGGTCACGGGACCCACGTGGCGGGCACGGTGGCCGGCAACGGCGACGCCTCCGCCGGCAGCAGGGCCGGTGTGGCCCCGGGCGCCAACCTCATCGGGCTCTCCGTTGGCGAGTTGGTCTTCGTCACCGGCGGGCTCGGCGGCCTAGAGTGGGCGTACGAGCACTCGCGCCCCGGGAACAACCCCTACAACATCCGTGTCGTCACCAACAGCTGGGGAGGTGGAGGAGGTCAGTACGATCCCCAGGACTCCATATCACAGGCCATCAACAACCTGGTCTACCACAACAACGTGGTCGTCTCATTCGCCGCGGGCAATTCGGGCGGCGACGGCAACACCATACAGGCCTCCAACTACGGCAACACCCCCGCCGCCATCGGGGTCGCTGCTTCCGGTCGTGACGGCACCTACGTGACCGACTTCTCCTCGAAGGGGATGTGGAACTGGGTCGACACCTGGCCCGACATCGCGGCCCCCGGTCACTACATCGAGTCCACCTCCGCCCGGAGGACGATAATCAGCGGCCTTGCCAGGGGCAGCGATGCGAATCCCTACTACCTTGCCATAAGCGGCACCTCCATGGCCACTCCCCACATCGCGGGTGCCGCTGCGGTTATCTTCCAGGCGGCCCCAACGCTCCGGGTCTCGGACGTGGTCCAGGACGCGGGTCTGGTCGTCGAGGAGGACGGCTCCTACAACGTCGTCCCTCCCGAGGAAGGGTCGTATGGCGACCTGGCCTACAACTTTGACGAGTGGATGGATGACGCTCCCGACACTCGCATCCACGAGGTGGAGCTCATCCTCAAGCTCACCGCCGACTACATTCCACCCCAGGGAGAGGGAAGCGCCGATTCCAACGGGCTCACCGAGAACTGGGTCCCATCCTGGTCCGTTCCCGGCCTCGCCGCAGAACGCCAGCACGACTTCTCCCAGGGCTACGGCCTGTTCAATCTGAACAAGGCCGTCGGCCTGGCCCTTGCCGTGGAACGTATCCGGTGGGAGCACCCGGAGGCCACGGTCCTGGACGCGTACCAGGTGTACGAGGACATCTTCGAGTACAAGGAGGTCAGCGTGGCCACCGATACCCTCACCACCAGCTGGTCGGGCGAGTGGTCGCGTTTCACCGAGAATCCCTTCAAGCCCGCCACCTTCACCTCGAACCTGACCAAGTTCGTCATCGTGCCCGAGGGTGCCGAGGAGGCGACGGTGAGCATGTCCTACAGCACCGTCGACACGACCGAGCTCATAGCGGGGTCCCTGGGCTTCAGGATCGACTACGGCAACGACGGCTCTTGGGACTACGACTCGGGCATCGGCCCGAACCGGGACGGCTCACGGTCCGCCACCATCGCCATCTCAGGTGACGACGGCAAGGCGTGGAGGTTCGAGATCTACGGAGTGGGGTTCAAGCTCCAGCGACCCCTCCAGAACATCCAGTACCAGGAGGCGCGGATGGAGGTTGATATGACGGTGGGGATCAAGTTCCCCTCGGGCCCCGGTTCGATAGTGGTGAACCAGACGGACCGACACGCCATAAATGCCTTCTTGAGGCCTACGGCACCGTCCCAGGACTACACCACCGGCAACATTTCGATGATGATGAACGTCTACAACCTGAACAATGTCCAGTGGATACCGGAGCCCGATACCCCGAGTGACCCATCCTCCAGCGGGTCCTCCTGGTGGTGGGTGCTCGCACTGCTCCTGTTCCTGCTTGTCGCGGCCTTCATCATTGCCAGGTTCTTCCCGGAGACGAAGGCCGGCCAGATCATCATCAAGGTCTCCAACGCCACGGGTGCGACGAAGGTCTACCACGCGACCCACGACATGACCCTGAAAGGTTACTCGAAGGTGAGGGGAGCCGTTCCGATAGGCAAGAAGCCGGTGGTCATGGCCGAGGTCGTGGACGAGGCTGATGACACGGACAGCTAGCGATGGTCCGTCGGCCGAGCCGCTGCTGGGCGAACGATAATGATGCGTATCAGGCCGTGCCCTGACCGCCAAGGTTGGCTATGCCCTGGTTCGCCCGCTCATTGCCGGGGTCCAAGGCCAAGGCCTTCTGGTAGCTCTCCCGGGCCTCGTCGGTCTTGCCCTGCTCGGCATGGATGTCGCCCAGATACAAGTGCGCTTCCACGTTCTCAGGGTCCAGTTCCACGACCTTCTGGAAGTGGGTGAGGGCGGATATCTTCTTGTCGAGGAAGAAGAGGGTGACGGCCTTGTCGAAGTACGCCGCAGAGAAATCGGGATTGATCCTTATCGCCTCATCGTAGTTCTCGATGGCATGGTCGTGCTTACCCTGGTAGTCTCGGGCAAGGCCCAGATTGTGCCAGACGCTGGGATTCTTGGGATCGATCTCCATGGCCCGCTCCAGTACGGATTCGGCTGCCTGGTACTGCTCCATGTTAACGAGGCATATGCCCTTGTTGAGCCATGCGTCGCTGCAATCCTCCTCGATCTGGATCGCCCGGTCATAGGAATCAAGCGCGTCCTCGTTGCGACCAAGGGATTCCATGGTCGTTCCCTTGCTCACCCATGCCATGGTGTGATTGGTCTTGAGGGAAGTGGCGTGGTTGTATGATTCCAGTGCGCCGTTGAAGTTCTCCTGGGCCTCCTGGATCAGACCCATCTGGTAGTACGCCTCGGGGTTCCGCGGGTTCGCCTGAAGTGCATTTTGGAACATCTGGATCGCATTGTCGTACTGGCCGTATGCGGCTACCAGGGAGCCCTTCCCGACCCAGGCGTCGTCGTTCGAGGAATCGCTGTTCAGGGCGAAGTCGAAGCATCGAAGGGAGTCCTCGTACTTGCCGAGGGCGAGAAGGATGTACCCGTTCTCCACCCAAGCGGGGCTGAAGGCGGTATTGATGGCCACTGACTTGCAGAGGGCGCGATTGGCCTCTTCCAGCATGTCCTTCTCCTTGTAGGCGATGCCGAGGTAGTACCAGGCCTCCTCCTTCTTGGGCTCTATTTCCGTGGCCTTCTGGAATGCGAGGATCGCACCTTCGAGATCGCCGTTCCCCCGGGCCATTATTCCCTGGTCAAGAAGTTCCCCTATGTCATCGGAGAGGTCCGAGGAGCTGAGGCCGGCTGGCACCTCGGACTTGGGCTCTGGTTCGGGCTCGGGCTCGGGTTCAGGTTCAGGTGCTGGTTCTGGGGGTAGAGGTGGGTACTGTTCATCCTCGTCTCCCTCGTCTTCGCTAGGAATGAACAGGATATTGGGTTGCTCCAGGTCTGAAGGGCTAGGCTCTTCCACCAGGGCCTCCAATGCATCAGATGACTGCTCCACGAATGCGAAGGTCTCGTCGAGCTCTTCTTCGGGCTCCGGCACGGGCTCGGGTTCGGGCTCGGGCTCCGGTTCGGGCTCTGGTTCGGGCTCTGGTTCGGGCTCGGGTTCGGGCTCGGGCTCCGGTTCGGGCTCCGGTTCGGGCTCTGGTTCGGGCTCTGGTTCGGGCTCTGGTTCGGGCTCTGGTTCGGGCTCTGGTTCGGGTTCGGGTTCAGGCTCGGGTTCGGGCTCCGGCTCTGGTTCCGGCTCGGGTTCGGGCTCGGGCTCTGGCTCGGGTTCCGGTACATGCTCGTGGTGCACGAACGGCTCCCCCATCTCGGCTTCCATGTGCTCTATCAATGGCTGGGGGAACCTGTACCCGCAGTACATGCAGAACTTCATGGGGGTTACGAGCTTCTTGCCGCAACTGGGGCAGAACACCATGAGTACACCGCTGCCAGATTCGGACGAGCGTTTTTATAACTGCCGCTTGTCCTCTCTTCTCCGATATGATTATTTCGGGACCTTCGCCCAATCGTCCAAGAACGCCTGGATGCCCTTGTCGGTCAGCGGATGATGTAGCATCTTGTGGAAGACCTTGTACGGTATGGTCGCGATATGGGCTCCCAAGAGCGCCGCGTCCACCACGTGCAGCGGGTCCCGGACGGAGGCTACGATCACCTCGGTCTCGATAGCGTAGTTGTCGTACATCGCAACGATGGTCTGGACCAGCTCCATGCCCACGTGGCTGATGTCGTCGAGTCGGCCCACGAAGGGGCTCACGTACGTCGCGCCCGCCTTGGCCGCGAGCAGCGCCTGCATGGGCGAGAAGATGAGGGTCACGTTGGTCTCTATCCCCTCCTTCGTGCAACCCGCGGTGGCCTTGAGGCCCTCATCGGTCATGGGCAACTTGATGGTCACGTTGTCGTGCCACTTCGAGTACTCCCTGGCCTCCTTGAGCATGCCCTCGGCATCTAGGCTCACGGCCTCGGCGCTGATGGGACCGTCGACGATCGCACAGATCTCCTCTATGACCTGGCGGAAGTCCCGTCCCTCCTTGGCGATCAGGGAGGGGTTCGTGGTGACGCCTGAAAGGACGCCCCAGCTCGCTACCTCCTTGATGTGCTCGACGTTAGCGGTATCTATGAACAATTTCATGTCGATCCCTCATTGATTCTCTCCATATCAGATCCTGTGCTTCACGATGTCCTTCGCGGTCTTCACGAGGTTCTCGTCGGTAAGACCGTAGGCACGCATCAGCTCATCCACCTCTCCCGATTGACCGAAGGTGTCCCGGACGCCAACCCGCTGGACGGGCACCCGGTAATCCTCTGCGACCACCTCGCAGACCGCGCTTCCAAGACCGCCTATGATGGAATGCTCCTCCGCGGTCACGATGGCTCCGGTCTCCTTGGCAGCCTTGATGATCGCGTCCTTGTCGATCGGCTTGATGGATGACATGTTGATGACGCGGGCGGAGATGTTCTCCTTCTTCAGCAGCTTCCGGGCCTTGATCGCCTCGCTGCACATGATGCCGATGGCGATGATCGTCATATCGTCCCCGTCCGCCACGGTGATCGCCTTGCCCAGGTGCCATGGCGTTCCCGGTTCGAGGATGTCCGGGACCTCGGACCTGCCCATCCTCATGTAGAAAGGTCCCGGGATGTTCAGGATGGACTCTGTGATGGCCTCGGTCTCGGAGCCATCGCAGGGAACGACCACCTTCATGTTGGGCAACACCCGCATGAGGGCGATGTCCTCGGTGGTCTGGTGTGATGCGCCGTCGCCGCCGACGGTGACGCCAGCGTGGCTGGCGATTATCTTGACGTCCAGGTTCGGATAGGCTATCGATTGGCGGATCTGGTCGTAGGCACGGCCGGTGGCGAATATCGCGAACGTCGATGCCACGACCACCTTACCAGTGGTGGCGAGACCGGCGGCGACGCCCATCATGTTGGCCTCGGCTATCCCCATGTTCCAGAACCTGTCGGCGCAGGATTCCACCTTGGCGAACATCGAGGTCCTGGTCGAGCCCGAGAGGTCGGCGTTGAGGGCGACTATGTTCCTGTTCTTCCCCCCGCACTCGGCCAGGGTGGCACCGAACACGTCCCTCTGCCTTCGCCTTCCCTTTTCCGCCATCACGACACCCCCCCGAGTTCCTTGATGGCCTTCTTGAGCTCATCATCGGACAGCGGGGCACCATGATACTTGAGCTGGTTCTCCATGAACTTCACGCCCTTGCCCTTCACGGTCTGGGCGACGATCATCCTCGGTTTACCCTTCTCCTTGGACTTGTGGAGCAACTTCAGGATGGCCTCGAAGTCGTGGCCGTTGATGACGTGGGTGTCCCACCCGAAGGCCCTCCATCGGGCCCGCTGGTTGGTCACGTTCATGATCTCGTCCGTCGGGCCGTCGATCTGGAGCCCGTTCTCGTCCATTATCACCGTGAGGTTGTCCAACCGGTTGTGGGCGGCGGCCATGGCCGCCTCCCAGATCTGGCCCTCCTGGCTCTCCCCGTCGCCGATCAGGCAGAAGATGCGGTTCTTCTTGCCGTCAAGACGGCAACCCATGGCCATACCCAATGCGGCGGAGAGCCCCTGACCGAGGGAACCGGTGGACATCTCGATGCCCGGAAGCCGCTTCATGTCGGGGTGGCCCTGGAGGGGGGAACCGAGCTTGCGGAGGCTGGGGAGCAGCTTCTTTGAGAAGTACCCACACTCGGCCAGCACCGCGTAGAGTGCAGGGGCCGCGTGGCCCTTGGAGAGCACGAAACGGTCCCGATTGGGCCAGTCTGGCTTTCCGGGGTCGTGCCGCATCGCGTTGAAGTAAAGGCAGACCAGGATGTCGGTGGCGGACATGGAGCCCCCAGGATGACCCGAACCTGCCGCGGTGGTCATGTTAAGGATGTCCTTTCGGACACCTAGGGCGATCTCTTTGAGACGATCGATGTCGTCGATGGGCTTGAACAAACGGCTTCCTCCCCGGAGCATTAATGGGGAGAGCGAACGGCGTCGCCTCCCCATCATTCCCTTATCAAGAACAGCGTAGAAAAGGGTTGCGCCAGGGCGGACCCCTGCCGCGAAACCCTTATCCGTCACCGGGTCCCTCCCACTCCCGGGGATCCCCGTGGTCAGACACGCCGTCGACTACTTGGCCAGCATCCTGGACGTGGACCGCAGGTTCAACCAGGGAAGGGAGGCCTTCGACGTCGCATGGCCAGTGAACCTCTCGGTCCCACTGACCCCGACGGAGTACGACGCGCTGCGTTTCCTGGCAAGTCTGTACCCGGCGAACCCATCCGAGATAGCGAGGGCCTCGCTGTTGCCCTACCTCGATCAGGGCTCGGTTC
>JAUVEQ010000210.1 GCA_030594725.1 Methanobacteriota archaeon | reverse complement strand
CGGAACCCGAACCTGCCCCTGAGCCCGAGTACAATGAACCCGAACCCGAACCTGAACCGGAACCTGAACTTGAGCCAGAAGACAAGGAACCCGAACCCGACCCTGAACCTGAGCTTGAGCCCGGGTACGAGGAACCCGAGCCGGAGCCTGATCTAGAGGCTGAGTTAGGAGAACCCGAGCCCGAACTTGAACCGGAACCTGAGCTTGAGCCTGAGTATGAGGAACCCGAGCCTGATCTCGCAGCGATCGCAGCAGCCGCTGTATTGGCAGATGAAGGCTTGGCTCCAGAACCCGAGCCTGAGTACGAAGAGCCTGAGCCTGAGCCTGAACTGGAACTGGAGCCTGAGTACGAGGAGCCCGAGCCGGAGCCTGAGTACGAGGAGCCCGAGCCCGAACCTGAGTACGAGGAGCCCGAACCGGAACCGGAACCAGAAGTGGCTCTGGAGGAAGCCGCTGCACCACCTGGGGAACCACCCGAGCAGGTAGGCCGCGGAATGATCATCGGTGGGTACATCTGTCTCGCCATGGGTGCTCTTGCCGCCGTTAGCGTGGGCCTCCTTTACTCTTATGATATGTGGTATTCCGGCGAGGACGAGATCAGCTTAGGTGACGAACAGCTGTTCTACATCTGGATGGCGTTGATCGCGACCATAGTGCTCTTCGCCTTGGGCGGAACCCTTCTTGCTATGGGAAGGGGGAAGCGAAAGAAGGCGAAGAAGGCCGCTGCGGTCGGCGGTGTCGCCGTCGCTGGGGCCGCTGCGGTCGCCATTGCGGCCGACGAGGAAGAGCCCGCATACGAGGAACCGGGACCCGAGCCTTATCCGGAGGAGACCTACGCGGACGAGGACGACCTGGTCTATGAGTGCCCCGAGTGCGGATCCCCAGTCGCCGAGGACGCTATGTCCTGCGACACCTGCGGTGTGAGGTTCGCTGCCGAAGAGGATGAAGATGAAGTGGTGGCGGATGACGAGATATCCATCAGTGTCGGCAAGGATTATCCCCCGGACGCTGGTGACGAGGAGATGCCCGCCTACGAAATACCTGTTTCCGACGACAAGTCAGAGCTCTACGCTCCCGAGGAGGAGAAAAAGAAAGTGGAACTCGACTTCGGGGACGATATCGATGCGGACTTGGCCGACGACGATGAGGAATTCGTCTACGAGTGTCCAGAATGCGGTGGCGATGTCGCCGAGGACGATGTGATCTGTCCCCACTGTGGAGCCGAGTTCGAGGACTGAGGGGACCTCATACCTCATTCGACGTAGATGGCCACGCGACCAGGTATCGCCTGGCGGGCCTTGTTGGCAGGGTCGACCAGCTCCGGAGCGTCCGCCGGGACGATGACCATCGAGGCTCCCGTCTGTTCCTCCAAGAAAGGTCTGTTCTCCTCGAGGAACACGTCCTCGTCCGGAAGTGCA
The DNA here is from genome assembly GCA_030594725.1 of Methanobacteriota archaeon. Taxonomy (GTDB): domain Archaea; phylum Thermoplasmatota; class DTKX01; order DTKX01. The sequence continues at coordinate 4,166 of JAUVEQ010000210.1, read as the reverse complement.
GCGATGCGCTCTATCACATCCGGACCCGTGCGAGGTAGCTCCTTGATCAGTTGCTGGGCGAAGGGAGGCACCGCCTTCGAGTGAGGTCGGACCTCCGGGTCGGACATGGCAGCCTTCATCAGGATGCCCATCTCCAGCTCCTCCCTCGCATCGAGTTCCACGGCGATGCCGTGGAGGACCCGCTTCCATCGGGGAGTGGTGTACAACCGGATCAGATCGGGCTGGATGTCCGTGATCCTGAGGATCTCTCTGATATCGTCGAGGGTGGATATGAGCAATTGCTCCCCCGCCAAGGCCCTGCTCGCCCTCTCGTCGGCCTCCTGGGCCTCGGGGAGGGAGGAATCGAACACCATGCCCTCCTTGCCGAGGATCTCCCATGCCTCCTCGGCCATGTGCGGGACGACGGGTGAGAGGATCTGGGTCTGGAGGGTCATTGCGTGGTCCATGAGCTCCCTGTTGGGCTCACCCTGGCAACGACGATTGTACCATCTCATGTGGGCCTGGAGGTCGAAGTACCCCACCTTGATGGCCGACCTGAACCGGAAGTTATCGAAGTGCTCCCTGGTGATGGCCAGGGTCCTGTTCAAGACAGCCTCGAACCAGTCATCGATGGCCAGCCGTTCCTCCCTGCCCTTCCCCTTGTTCTCCCTCAAGAGGTCGAGCCAGGCCTGGAACCTTCGTGGCGCGGAGAAGGCGGTCTCGGGATCCCAGTTGGGGTCGTCGATGCCCTCGCCTCCCAGGGCTAGGGTGAACCTGGTGACATCGGCCCCGTTGGCCTCCAGGGCGTCCTTGAGGACCAGGAAGTTGCCCAACGACTTGGACATCTTCGTGCCCTCGACCCGGAGCCATCCGTTGACCGAGAAGGCGCGTGGCCACTTGTCCTGGGGGAAGAGGGCCACGTGGTTGAAGAGGGAGAATGTGAGATGGTTCTGCACAAGGTCCTTGCCGGACCCCCTGTCCGAGAACGGATACCAGTAGTCGAACTCGGCCCGGGCCTCATCCAGCTGGCTGGCCTCGCAGCCGTATCGCCGGGCCAGCTCCTCGACATCGCCCTTGCCCTCGAAGCAGTAGGCAAAGAAGTCGGGGTCCATGCGCTCCGGCGCCACGATGCCCATGTGGCCAAGGTGCTTGTTGAGGGTGTAGAACGCCATGTAGACCGTGCTGTCCGAGAGGGACTCTATGATCCACTGCTCGTCCCAGGGGAGCTTGGTGCCCAGGCCGAACTCCCGGGTGCAGGCCCAGTCCATCAGCCAGTCGATCACGTGATCGAACTGCTTGCGGACCGCGGGGGGGTAGATCTCCATCCCGTCCAGGGCAGAATGGGTCTTGGCCTTCCAGGCCTCGTCACCGTAGGCGAGGAACCACTGGTCGCTGACGACCTTGACGACCGACGGGGTGAGGCAGCGGCACACGATCCTCCCGGAAGGCTCGTACATCACGGTGGCCTCTCCGGCGGCGATCAGGTCCTCCTTGACCCGGTCCTTGGCCTCCTCCACCTTCATGCCACCGTACTGGCCGACGCCCTCGAGCATCCTCCCGGTGTAGAACCCCGTCTTGTAGATCTCCTCCTTGGCCTTCTGGAGCTTCTTGCGATCGTACTGGTCCTCGATGCCCATCCTCTCGCAGATCTCCACCGCGGGGAGCGGACCCCAGCCCTCGGTGTCGATGATGGAGATGGGCTCGATGGCCGCGATCTCCTCGGGGTCGAGGCCCCAGCGCTCGATCTCGGAGGGGTCGTTCTGGAGGTCGCGCAGGCCCATCCAGTCGTCCGGTGCGTCCGAGGGGACCGAGGTGACGATGCCGGTGCCCACCGCCGGGTCGCAGAACCCGGAGGGAAGGATGGGTATCGAGCGTCCGATGCCCGGGGCGACGACACGCTTGCCCACCAGCTCCTCGCCCATCACGAAGCCCTTCGTCTCGATCTCGTGGCTCTGGTAGATGATCTTCTCGAAGGCCTCACGGCTGGCGATCCACACCTCGTCGTCCACCTTGGCGATCCGGTACTCCATGTCCGGGTCGACCCAGAGGTTGGTCTGGCCGTACACGGTCTCGGGACGGAGGGTGGCCGCGACGATGATGTTGTCCGAGCCCTCCACCGGGAACTTGAGGAGCGTGAACTCCTGTGGCGTCTCCCCCTCGCCCTCGATGCGGGCGTGGTCCCCCACCGGGGAGTTGTCCTTGGGACACCAGATCACGGGGTGCACGCCCTTCACCACAAGGCCCTGCTCGTACAGGCGGTTGAACTGCCACCTCACGAAGTGGTCGTAGTAGGGGTTGAGCTGGGTGGTGATGAAGCTGCGTCTCCAGTCGATGCTGGCCCCCAGGGCGGACACGAACTCCTTGGTGACCTTGGGGAAGTACTCCGTCCAGTAGACCGGGTCTCCCATCTTGGCGATGTGCTCCTCGGGCACACCCATGTCCCGGAGCATGGAGATCTGGGTCTCCTCCCCGTCCGCCACCCGTTCGGCCGCCGCTACGATCGGGGTCCCGGTGCAGTGGAATGCGAATGGCCATAGCACGTTCCTTCCCAGGAGGCGATGGTAACGGGCGGCGAACTCCAGTTGGAGCAGCGAGAAGGTGTGGCCCAGGTGAAGGTACCCGTTCATGTAGGGATACGGGAAGTTCACGAAGTAAGGCTCACGGGCCGGGTCGGGGTCCGCCTCGAAGGCACGGACCTCCTCCCACCGGCGCTGCCACTTCTCCTCTATGCTCCGATGGTCGTACACGTTCACGGTCACACCTCATGGTGCTGCGCCGTTCGGAAGGTCCCAGCGATTTAAAAAGCTAACTATCCCACGCGTTCCCATTTCTCCAACTCGAGCTGGGACGAGAGGGTGGAGCCTCGTCGGATCTCCTCCCGGAGGCGGTTCTCCATCTCCAGGACGTTGAGGGCGCGATTGGCGACCTCGAGCAACCTCTCCTGCTCGATCACCACCAGGCCAGACTCGTCTCCGACGATCCAGTCGCCGGAGCGCACCGTCTGCCCGCCCACCAGGACCTCGACGCCGATCTCGCCGTGGCCCTTGGGCTCTCCTGCGTCGGGGACGAAGTGACGGGCCCACACGGGGAACTCGATGTCCCGGATGTCCTGGACGTCCCGAGTGGCGCCGTCTATCACGACGCCCGCCAACCCCTTGACCTTGCAGGAGTTGCTGGCCAGCTCTCCCCAGACCGCGATCTCGCCGCCTTGGGCGTCGATGACGAGCACATCACCGGGGCCTGCCCGGTCGATGGCCTCGACTGCCTTGGCCCAGTCCCCGTTGATGGTGCTCACAGTGAGGGCCGGGCCGGCTATCTTCACGCCCCTGTCCACCACTGGCCGCAGGCCCTTGATCGAGCCCTTGTGGTGCTGTGCGTCCGAGATGTTGGAGGTGGATACCTTGAGAAGGGCCTCCCGAACGTCCTCTATCTTGTACCTCTTGAACAGTTCTGAAGAGACGACCTCCTTGTCGGCCATCGCCTGCTTGATGATGCTGGCGGCCTTCGCGGGGTCCTCTGCCTTTATGATGGCGCCTCCAACGATGATGATCACGGCCCCCGCCTCGATGACCGCCGCGACGGTCTCGGAATTGACCCCTCCGGCCACTGCAATGGGGATGTCGACCTCCCCGGCGACCTCCCGCACGTTGTCGACCGGGTCCAGCCCCGTCATCTGCTTGTCGATGCTGACATGGACGCAAACGTGGTGGACACCCATCCCGGCCACCTCCTGGGCGCGCTTGACACGGTCGGGGATGCCGATGAGGTCCACGGCCACCTTCACGCCGTACTTGTGACCGGCCCGGACGGCGTCGCTGATGGTCTCGTCGTCCGCGGCCCCGAGGACATGGACCACGTCCGCGCCCGCCTTGGCCGCCATCTCCACCTCGTAGGCGCCCGTGTCCATGACCTTCATGTCGGCCACGATGGTGTGGTCCGGGAAGGCCCTCTTCAGCTCCCTGACGGCCTCCATCCCCTCGCTCTTGATGAGGGGGGTCCCCACCTCCAGCCAGTCCGCTCCACCCTCAACTGCCTCACGGGCGATATCCATCGCCCGCTTCAGGTGCATCATGTCCAGCGCGACCTGCAGAACGGGAGCGTCCATAGCGATACCACCGGAGGGCCTAACGCCCCTATCTCATAAAAACCATTTTCCCAGGAAGCCCTCTAGGCGCCAAGGAGGGCCC
>JAUVEQ010000072.1 GCA_030594725.1 Methanobacteriota archaeon | reverse complement strand
CCACGATGTCGAGCACAGGGTCAACTACTGAGCCATTGAGCCCTATCCTTCGGCCGCGTGCTCGATGGTCACCGCGGACCCGGGGTTGCGGAGCTCTGTCAGTTCCTTCTGGATGATGTGCAGCTCCCGCCGGTGGAAGGTGGTGGGGTCGATGAGGAAGACCACGCTGCCCCCCGAGGCCCATACCACGTCGTTGATGGTGTACAGCAGCTTGATGAAGAAGTTGAAGCCGTTGTAGAACGCCACCAGCTCGACCCCGTCGAAGACGACAAGGGGCTGGTGATTGGCGTCCAGGAAGCTCTTGATGTGGGTGAAGACGCGCCCGACGTTCTCGGGGCTCAGATTGTTCGCGTCCCGCATCGTCTTGTCGACCTTGAAGTGGACCGTGTCGATGCCCGCAAGGTCGTGGCGTCGCTCCAGCCACCTGCGGGGCCTGCGGGTCAGCACGAGCACGTCGCGGCCGCCGGCAGCCTGTTCCCTGGCCTGGCCCAGTAGCCAGTCGAGGCTGGTATCGAAGGTGTAGTACGAGGTGCCGGACTCCAAGTAAGCATACCTCGGGTCGGTAAGGGTATCATTTGGGCCAAATATGTTTCGCCGAGAATCTCACCCTTGGCAAGGCGGTCCCTCACTCCTCCTGGGTCATCAGCTCGAACTTCAGGAGCTTGTCGTACCACCGCACCACGCTCTCCGAGATGGATCCGATCTCCTCCTGGGTGAGGTGCCGGAAGCGGCCCTGCATCATCATGTACTCCGAGATGCTGGCCTCCTTCTTGAACTTCTTGACGGTGTACACACCGTTCTCCACCTCGTACAGGGGGAAGATCTTGGCGTGGGTGGCCATGCGGGCTATCTCCAGCGTCCTGTCCGGTGGATACCGCCATCCCGTGGGACACGGGGCGAAGATGTGGATGAAGCTGGGCCCGTCCACGGCCATGGCCTTCTTCACCTTGGCGATGAGGTCCTTGGGCCATGCGATGTTCGCGGTGGCCGTGTAGGGGATGCCGTGGGCCACCATGATCTCCACCATGTTCTTCTTGGGCGCCCGCTTGTAGTCGCGGACCTTGCCCACCTGGGTCGTGGTGGTCCACGCGCCGATGGGGGTCGAGCTGCTGCGCTGGATGCCGGTGTTCATGTACGCCTCGTTGTCGTACATGATGTACATCGCCTTGGTGCCCCTCTCGACCATGCCCGACAGGGCCTGGATGCCGATATCGGCGGTGCCGCCGTCGCCGGCCCATCCCAGCACCGTTATGTCCTCGATGCCGCGGGCGTCCAGGGCGGCCCGGATGCCGCTGATGGAGGCGGCGGTGACCTCGAAGGCGGTGTTGATGTGGGGGATGTTGAAGCAGGTGTTGGGGTACACGCCGGGCATGACGGCCCAGCAGCAGGCGGGGATGCTGATGATGGTCCTGGGGCCGGTGGCCTTGAGGGTGTAGCGCATGGCATGGCACCCGCCGCAGCCCAGGCAACCCACGTGACCGGGGTCCATCAGTTCCTCTTCCGGGAGTGGAAGCTTCTTGCCCGCCATCTAGACCACCTCCTCCTCGTCGCCGATGAGATCGATCCACCTGACCTCCTTGTAGGCCTCCCCGTCGGCCACCTTCTCCAGGTGGTCGTACAGGCCCTCGATGGTGCTGCCCAGCACATCGCGGCCGCCAATTCCCACGGTGAAGCCCACCAGAGGGGGTCGGCGGTCGTGGTTGTACAACGCGCCCTTCACCTCGGTGAACAGGGGACCCTCGTTGCCGAAGGTGTGGGACCTGTCCGCCACTCCGACGACCTTCGCGTGGCCCAGGGCCTCCCGAAGGTCCTTGGTCGGGAAGGGTCGGAAGCTCTTGATGCGTACCAGGCCGACATCGCGGCCCTGGTCCCGCAGCGAATCGACAACGTCCTTGGTGGTGGACGCGATGGTGGACATGGTCACCAGTATGATCTCCGCGTCCTTCGAGCGGTACTCCTCTATGAGGCCGCCCCAGGGCCTTCCGAAATGCTTCTCGAAGGCCTTGGCCTCCTCGACCAACCGCTTTGCGGCCAGGTCGTGGGCGTGCTGTATCTTGTACCGCCACTCCATGTACCAGCTTGAGGGGAAGGCCAGGGTCCCGAAGGAAAGTGGTTCGTCCACGTCCAGCTTTATCTCGGGGTTGAACTGGGGAAGGAAGTCGTCGACCTCCTTCTGGTCCGGCACGTCCACCACCTCGGAGGTGTGGGACAGGATGAAGGCGTCCAGGTTGACCATGGCTGGCAGCATGATGTCGGGCTGCTCGCACACCTTGTAGCACAGGATCAGGGTGTCCAGCACCTCCTGGTTGGAGGAGCAGTAGATCTGTATCCACCCGGTGTCCCGCTGGGACATGCTGTCGGTGTGGTCCGCCCAAACGTTCCACGGGGGCGCCAGGGCACGGTTGATGTTGGCCATGATCACGGGGGTACGGGCTCCCGCGGCCCAGTGTAGCATCTCGTGCATGAGCACCAGGCCGTGGGCCGAGGTGGCGGTGAAGGTCCGCACGCCGGTCAGCGCTGCCGATATGCAGGCGGCCATGGCGGAGTGCTCGGACTCGACATTGATGTACTGGGCCTTCATCTGGCCACTGGCCACGAACTCCGCGATCTTCTCCACGATGGTGGTCTGGGGCGTGATGGGGTATGCCGGCACCACCTCGGCACGGCACAGCATCGAGGCGTAGGAGGCGGTGTAGTTGCCGGAGATCACCTTCTTGGTGCTCATATCTTCACCTCCAGCTCCATCTCGATGGCGTCCGACGGGCACTCCCTGGCGCAGATGCCGCAACCCTTGCAGTGGCTGTAGAGCCACACCGGATGGTCCTCTTCCCAGACGATGGCCGCATCGGGGCAGTCCTGCCAGCAGATGCCACACTTGATGCACTTGTCCATGTCCACGATGGGTCTGAAGGTCCTCCAGCCCCCGGTGGGGTTCCCCTTGATGGTGGTGAAGTTGCACACCGGCGTCAATGGGATGTCCTTCCAGGTCTTGTAATCGGGCCTCTCGTCCTTCCTTGGTCTGTCCATCTTGTCACCCCCCTACCAATGAAGCACGATCTTCTCGGCGGCCGTCTTGCACGCCTTGGTGTTCTCCTCGGCCTTGATCGGAACCTGGCCCGGTATCGACTCGAGTATGCTCTCCAGCTTGATCACGCTCGTTGCGATAGAGAAGGCACCCAGCATGACCGTGTTGACGATGGGGGACACCTTGCTGCCCAGGCCGTTGTCGAGGGCGATGCTGGTGGCATCCACGGTCGCCACCTTGTACTGTGACAGCTCCATCTCCTCGGGGGTCCGCTTGGAGTTGACCACCACGATGCCTGGGTCCTTCAGCCCCGCGGTCACGTCAACGGCCTTGAGCAAGGATTCGTCCAGCACGATGACGTAGTTCGGGTTGTAGATGAAGTACTTGATGCGGATAGGTTTCTCATCCAGCCTTGTGAAGGCCGTGACCGGCGCACCCCGTCTCTCCACTCCGAAGAACGGGAACGCCTGAACGTCCTTCCCCTCCAGGAAGGCGGCGTTGGCGAGGATGTTCGATGCGATCACCGCCCCTTGGCCGCCCCTCCCATGGAACCTTATCTCTTTCATCTTTGCTCACACACCCATGTATAAAAAGTCCCGTCTCGGGAGCGGGGAAATCGGGTTTCATGGTCATAAACTCTTGCATGAAACGATGATTCTGGCTCTTGGGATTGGGGCCGCAAGATAAATGTATCGTACCTCCCTTGGAAATCGACGTGTCCGAGTCCGAGGTCCCACCCGAGGAGTTCATTTCCGCTGCAGAGTTGGAGAAGTACGGCTACTGCCCACTATCCTGGTGGTACAGCCGGGAGGGTGCTGACGAGGCGGACAAGGCCAGGCTCGATGAGGGGGTCCGTGACCACAAGGAGTACGAGAGCCAGCTCAAGCTCATCAACGAGTACGAGGGCGCCTCCAAGGAGGCGGAGGCCACGGTGGCCATATTCTCCATAGTCGCCACGGCGATAGCCGTGATCGCTTTGATCATATCGATCTATCAGACGGTCGAGTGGTCGTACGCCGCCATCGCCCTGGCGCTGTTCTGGCTCCTGGCAGCTGCCCTGTTCCTCACCTTCTCCCTCAAGTACACCGATCGGGCATTGAAGGCCAGGCGGACCAGCGGGGTCTCCCATGGCCAGATACTGGACGTGGGCGCCGCCGCCGACACCGGCGACGGCATCATGGAGTCCAAGCAGTACGGCCTCAGGGGCCTTCCCGACGTGGTGCTCCGTGTCGATGACGAGCTGATCCCCGTCGAGGTCAAGACGGGGAGGGTGCCCAGGGGGCCCCTGTTCTCCCACATCCTCCAGCTCGCGGCATACTGCATGCTCATCGAAGAGCATCAAGGCAGGCCACCGCCCTACGGCATCCTCCAGTACGGCAAGCACACCCGCCACGAGATCGACTACGACGATGAGCTCAAGTGGACGCTGGTCAACAAGCTGATGGAGATGCGCCAGACGATCCGCACGGGCAATGCCCACAGGAACCACAGGCGGCCAGGCAAGTGCGCCAGCTGTTCCCGTCGCGAGGGTTGCTCCGAGCGGCTGGCCTAGCCCTCCAACTCCCCCTCCCCCTGCTCCTGCTCCCCTTACTCCCTCTTCTTCTCCTACTCCTTCTTGTCCATCCGTTCCCTCAGGGCGGCCAGCAGGGCGGGCAGCACCTCCTCGGCCTTTCCGAAGAGCGATATGTCGGCGTACTCGGATATGGGCGTGGGCTCTATGTTGACCTCGATCATCGCAGCGCCGTTCTGCTTGGCCACCATGGGGTAGCCCGCCGCAGGGTACACCACCGCGGAGGTGCCGATGACCAGCATCGCGTCGCAGCTGGAGGACTCGGCCTGGGCGGCCAGCGTGTCCATGGGGTCCAGGGGCTCCCCGAACCAGACGATGTGGGGGCGCAGCAGACCGCCGCAGTTCTCGCAGTGGAGGGGAACCTCGGGGAACTCGGTGCGCTCGTCGAGCCAGGGCGTGTTGTTCTCGGCGTCGCACCTGACCTTCCAGATGTTGCCATGGAGCTCCACCACGTGCGTGGCTCCCGAGCGGGCGTGGAGACCGTCGATGTTCTGGGTGATCACCACGACCTCCGGGAACAGGTCCTCCATCTCGGCCAGGGCGAGGTAGCCCTGGTGAGGGGTGAGGCCCGCCACCTGCTGTCTCCTGTGCTCGTTCCACTTCCAGACCTTGGCGGGGTCCCTGATGAAGCCCTCGTACGTGGCAAGGTCCGCGGCGGAGAACCTCTCCCAGATCCCACCAGGACCCCTGAAGGTGTCGACACCGGAGTCCTTGGACATACCAGCGCCGGTGAAGAGCACGACCTTCACAGCATCGACCATCAGGTCCACCGCCCTCTCGTAGTCGGGAGCCATGGGCTCCTGTACGGTCATCGAGGGCCTTACGATTTTCGCTTCCGCACGAGCCTGTCGGGATCCATTCTTCCCGTTGCCGTCGGGTCTACCGCATCACACCGCTGGCCCCGCAGTTGGGACAGGTGACCTTGATGGGCCTCTTCCTGGGGATGGTGAGGGTGGTCTGGCACTTCTGGCACCTGATGGTCATGGTGGCGCTCGGGTCTGCGGCCGGCGCTGGCGCGGCGGCCGGGGGTGGTGCCACAGGTGCCGCTGCCGGCGGTGGAACGGCTGCCGGTGGGGGTGCCATGGGGGCCGGGGCCGGAGGTGGGGCCTCAGGGGCTGCTGCCGGGGGCGGGGCCGCGTAAGCAGGCTGTGGGGGTTCTGGAACGCCTGCCTGTGGAGGAGCCATCGGAGGTTGCTCGATCGGAGCGGGTGCCGGAGGTGGGGCCATGGGGGCCTGGTACTCGGGCTGCGCCGGTGGGGCCTCCGTCTGCTGCTGCTGCTGGACCGCATAGCCCGCCATGGCCGCGCCAGCGACGCCGGGAGCGGGAGCTCCGGCCTCTGGCTGGGGCGCTGCGGGAGGCGTGTAGGCAGTCTCGGGCTCCGGTAGAGGAGCGTAAGCGGGCTCGGCCGCCGGGGGAGGAGCGTATGCGGGCTCGGCCATGGGCTGCGCATGCTCTGCCTGCCCTGGCACGGGTTGCATCTGGTCGTAGGACTCCACGGGCATTGGCATCTGGGCCGCCCCGTACCCCTGGTCGAACTGTGGACCCTCGGTGGGCTCCAGTTTGGGCTCACCGATGGCCTGGGCCGCGCCCTTGCGCCTGGCGACGCGGGCGATGGCCACGCCCACTATGGCCAGGATGATGATGATGAAGATCCAGTAGAGCAGGGGTATGCCCAGGATGAGGGTGTCCATCAGAGTGTCCATGATGCTATCGCTTTCTTCGCCACCACTGCTTCCCGACTCGCCGATCGAGATGCTGGCCACGTAGTTGGTCTTCACCCAATCCTTGTAGTCGGTCAAGCTCAGGCTGAAGATGTTCGCCATGAGCTCGTTCTGGTTAACGATGAACGCGGCGATGAAGAAGTCCTTGTTGGGCAGGTTGTCCGGCACGAAGACCGACGCCTGCCACCTGTTGCCGTCAAGGTCGCCCACGTCGCCGTACATGCCCTCCGTCAGGGACTCGGTCCAGTAGGTCCACATGGGAACGAGGGCCATGTTGGACGGTTTGGGGTCGTTGCCGAGTATGATCATGCACTGCCAGTTGTCGTTGGCCCCGCTGTACTCCACCGTCACCGGCACGTCCTTGCTCTTCTCGAGCTTGTTGTGGCTCACCTTGACATCGGGGTCCCTGAACATCTCCATGGCGTCCCACGGATTGTCCGGGAAGAAGTCGGGGTCCGACACCGATGAGATGTATCCGTACTCCGTGTCCTCGTAGAAGACATCGGTGCCGTCCTCGTCGATGGGCGTCTCGTAGTGGGTGATGAAGCTGTCCGGGTCGTTCTCGCCCTTGCTGGGGGTCCTGAAGTCGACCGAGAGGTCGCCCTGGACGCCAGATTGGGTACTGCCCTTGTTCAGCACGGCATTGAGGGTGTGGGCGTACCAGTAGATGGTCCCTGAACCGTGGGCCGTTCCGTCGAAGTATGCCGTGGAGGGCAGGTTGACGTCCTTGTCGAAGCCGAACATGTCCTTGGTCGGGATGACATCGAAGCCTATCTCCCTTGGCTCGTCGGGCTCGCTATCATCCACGATCCGGACTTGAAGTGTGAAATCCAACCCCTGCTCGAAGCTCTGGCCAGTGACCTTGCCCTCGATCATGACGTCCTCCTCCAGGTCGCCCAGGTCGTTATAGGAAAGGTCTATGCTCGCCTTGCCGTCGGCGTCGGTGGTACCCGTCGCGGTCTTCTGAATGTAATCATATTCATCGTCGTAGTACGAGTAGTCCAGGTTGATGGCGGCCGCCTCGACGGGGCCTCCGGTCATGTTCGAGACATAGAGGTCGAAGGATGCGGTGGTGACGGACACGGCCACCTTCTTGGCCCAGACGTGGAGGAAGTTCATGAAGAGGTCGACCTGATTGTCACCGTCCACGTTATCGGTCCCGTCAGTATACTCCGCGCTGAAGTCCAGGTAGACGGCAGAGCTAATGGGCTCCGTTGGCATGGTGTACTCGTAGCTGTACACGCCGGTGGATTCCCTGGTCGGGTCCACCACGGAATCCGATCCGTTCTCGTCGAGCCAAAGCTCGAAGGAGGTGGGTTCGACGAGTGAGCCATCGTAGTAGATCCGCCAGGTGACGGTCTTGGTCTCACCGGGCCCCATGTACACGCTGGGCGGGTCCATGACGCTGTTGACGGCGAGGAACTTCATCTCGGCGGCTTCGGTTGCCATCGACAAGTAGGAGAAGGCACTCTCCACGTAGCTCTCGCCCACCAAGCCCATTGCGGACATAGAGATGTACGATCCTCCGAAGCTCTCAATGACATCCTCCTCCAGGATCAGGAAGCTCCCTTGCCATCTGCCGGCCCCCCCCATGGTAAGGTCGACCTCTCGGTCAAGGTCGCCCACCTCGAGGGTGACGTTGTCGATCGTGTCGGTGTAAGCGGCCCTGTCAAAGACATGGACCGTCACATCGACGGTGTCGCCGATCTCGTAGGACCCGGCGCCGTAAGTGATCACCATGTAGTAACCGTCATCGTCTCCCAGGACCGCCGTCGCTGGGGAGAGCAGTACAGTTAACATCATGACTCCTGCCAGTAAAGACCATCGCCTCATATTGCATCCCGCTGGCGAAAATGGGACCCGCCCATATATAATGGTTTGGTGTTGTGTTCAATCCGTGAAAAAGAAACTGGCTAGTCGTCAAAAAGACGGGATTCCCCATTTGTGAGAATCCCATGTTCAGGTATAAATACAGGATTACCACTTGAGATTCTTAAGGACCTTGGAGGCTCTTCCCGTTGTTCTTCGAACAGCTCAACACTGGACATCATAAGACCTATCTGGTGGGGGACGAGGAGAGCCGCGAGGCCATGATAATCGATCCCCTCGTGGAGAGCTACGAGATAGCCCGGAACCGCCTCCACGCCCTGGGACTCCGGATCACAATGACCGTGGACACCCACACCCACGCCGACCACATAAGCGGCGGGCCAGCCTTCGCCGCATCGTTCCGGTGCGAGTTCATCATGCACGAGCTGGCGAGGGCCAAGTGCGTGGACCGGCACATCACCAACGGCGACATCCTGACCCTGGGCGAGATGCCCATCGACGTTATCCACACCCCGGGCCACGCCGCCGACGGGATCACCCTGATAGTCGAGAGCAGGCTCATGTGCGGCGACGTCCTGTTCATAGGCGGCGCGGGCCGTTCGGACCTTCCCGGAGGGGACCCCGACGAGCATTGGCACACCCTCCACCGGACCTTCCAGAGCTTCCCCGACAGCACCCTGTTCTTCCCCTCCCACGATTACAACGGAAGGGACTTCTCCTCCCTGGGACACGAGCGGCGCAACAACCCTCACTTCGAGCACAAGGACCGGTACTCCTACGTGCGATGGCAGCAGGACCGGCAGGCCTCGACCCCACCGTGGGTCAACAAGGTCATCGATGCCAACTTCCTGTGCCAAGCCCTGCCCGTGGAGGACAGGGCCGAGGACGGCAAGGACGCCTGTCATGCCTGGGGCTGCGCTCCGTACCTGACCGAGGGGGACAAGCTCCCCAAGGAGGTGGGGGTCATCAACCTCCACGAGCGCATCGAGCGCGGTAAGAACCCCATCCTGATGCTCGACGTCCGGGAGGAGGACGAGTTCAGGGGCCACCTGGGCCACATCGATGGCGCGTACCACGTTCCCCTGGACGAGATGGAGGAGCGGATGGATGAACTGATCGCGTTCAAGCACTCGGAGATCATCACCATCTGCCGCAGCGGGGGACGCAGCTTGACCGCGGCCGCCAAGCTGAATAGCGATGCGTTCGAGGACGTGAAGAGCCTCCGTGGCGGCATGATAGCCTGGAACAGCAGGGGCTACCGCATCGACAAGTGAGGGCCACCGCAAGCCTCGCAAGCCTCGCAACCCTTCCAAATCTATCCCAAAAAGCATAATTATACATGAACGCCCAATGGAAGTACGTCCCCGTCAAGAACGTGGACGCAACAACTGAGGGGTTGTCCATGGGACCCGAGCCCTGCCGGAGGTCGGCATTGCCGTTGATCGGCGTGTTCGCATTCTTGCTAGTTCTCGGTGCGACCCTGATGCTGTCGGCGGAGGATGTCTCCGCGGAGAACCTCTTGGTACCCGACGACTACGCTACCATCCAGCAG
>JAUVEQ010000434.1 GCA_030594725.1 Methanobacteriota archaeon | reverse complement strand
GAGGAGTACATGGGGCTCACGGGTGCGATGACCGACGAGCTCTAGGCGCCGCCACCCCATCCAGGAGGAACATCGTCTCCTTTGACCTATACCGGAGGTGCCGAGTGTCCCCTCATTTACGCCCTATGACGAACATGGTGGAGGCCGGGTAGACTCCTGTCTCATGCACCCTGTTCATCAGGGCCCTGCCCTCCTCCGAAAGGATATCGGCCTGCTCCCGGTCCGGGAAGGCCTCCAGCTTCTGGAGGTCGTCCTCTATGTCCTTGACACCGGACTTCACGAACTCGGGGTCCAGTGGGTCCTCGCACTTGAACCGGTCCTCGCAGGTGAGGCACTTGATATTGTGGGTGGTCTCGAAGGCCCTCACATCTCGTAGGTCGATCACCTCGACGGCTGACCTTATCTCCTTTCGCAAGTAGGTCTCCCTGTGGTAGGTCCCGAGGAGGGTGTCGACCTTGGCGGACCAGTGGTGGGTCAGGATGTCGGTCATCTGGGCTGGTGTCTGCTCGCCGTCGGCGAACATCTCCTGGAGGATGAAGGTACCTCCCGGTCTCAGTACCCGGAACATCTCCGCCATCACGTCCCCTGCACGCTCCAGGTGATGGAGGGAATGGGAGATGCAGACGGTGTCGAAGGCGCCATCGACGAATGACAGCTCACCTCCGTCCATTTCCAGGAGCTCTGCGTCCACCCCTTCCAGGCGCTCCCTCCCCTTCTCCAGCTTCTCCACATCCAGGTCAACACCGGTGAACTTGGAGAAATCACCAAGGAACTCAGCTAACGCGGCGATGAAGTCACCATCTCCTGTGCCCACGTCCAGGACCCGGCCTCCGTCCAAGTTACCCAAGACCCGGGCGATCTCGATAGCACCCGAATGCTCCAACCCCTTGGGAAGGTCATCCATCTTTCCCACCATGGTGGCATGAATCGTTGCGATGTCATGATAAGGATTTGGGTGAGACACCTCTCACCAGGACCTTCTGCCAGCTCCTGTGGTCCTTCTATGCGAGAAAGGTACCGACGCGGACCGGTTCTACGAAGAAGCGGAGTTCACAATGATATGGCATGTTTCGGTCCACCTGAACCGCAATGTTAAGGAGCTACCGAGGGCGCGATTCGAAGAGCTGTACCGGCGGTTAGCCAGGACTCCCCTAGAAACCTATTTATGCTGTAATTACCGTCAGCCCCTCCCCGCATAGCGTGCGGCGGATTTAGGATTTACTTGGGTGGTGTAAAAAGTGAAGACAGACATCGAGATTGCTCAAGAAGCAACGATGAAACCCATCATCGAGGTGGCCCGTGGTATTGGGCTCAAGGATGATGAGATCGAGCTGTATGGCAACTACAAGTGCAAGGTCGACCTGGAAGTGATCAACAGGCTCCAGGGAATGGAGGACGCCAAGCTGGTGCTGGTCACCGCCATCACTCCCACTCCCATGGGTGAGGGCAAGACCACCGTGGCCACCGGCCTTGGACAGGCGATGTTCGAAATGGGCTACAATGTCATCAACTGCCTCCGCGAACCCTCCCTGGGTCCCGTGTTCGGTATCAAGGGTGGCGCAGCGGGTGGCGGCTATGCCCAGATCGTGCCCATGGAGGACATCAACCTGCACTTCACCGGAGACATCCACGCGATGACGACGGCGAACAACCTCCTGTCCGCGATGATCGACAATCATCTGCACTTCGGAAACGAGCTGCGTATCCACCCCAAGCGCATAACCTGGCGCCGTGCGATGGACATGAACGACAGGGCGCTCCGGAACATCGTGGTCGGCCTCGGCCGCGAGCTGGATGGCTTCGTCAGGTCGGACCAGTTCCTCATCACGGTGGCCTCGGAGATCATGGCCATCATGTGCCTGGCCAACGACGTGCCCGACCTCAAGAAGAGACTGGGCGACATCGTGATCGGCTACAACTACGACAAGGATCCGGTGCGGGCCCGCGATCTCAATGCGGATGGTGCCATGACCGTTCTGCTCAAGGACGCCCTCAAGCCCAACCTGGTCCAGACCTTGAACAACTCCCCGGCCTTCTGTCACTGCGGCCCCTTCGCGAACATCGCCCACGGCACCAACTCCGTGGTGGCGACCCGCATGGCGGTCAAGCTGGCCGACTACGTGCTCATCGAGGCTGGCTTCGGTGCCGACCTGGGTGCGGAGAAGTTCATGGACATCGTGTCCCGTGTGGCCAACTACAAGCCCGCGGCGGTCATCCTGATCGCCACCATCCGTGCCCTCAAGCTCCATGGCGGCGCGAAGAAGAAGGAAGCGCTCAGCGCCACGCCCATGCCCGATGCGGTCCGGAAGGGCCTCGCGAACCTGCACATCCACATCGAGAACATGCGCAAGTACGACGTCCCCGTCGTGGTGGCCATCAACGAGTTCGTGGGTATGGATACCGAGGAGGAGCTCCAGATAGTCGCAGACGACATGGAGGCGATGGGAGTGGACTACGCCCGCTGCCAGGTCGTCGCCCATGGCGCCGATGGCGGCAAGGACCTGGC
>JAUVEQ010000125.1 GCA_030594725.1 Methanobacteriota archaeon | reverse complement strand
ATATGGAGCGGACCTCCCGGGTCGCCATCGGGTTGGATGATGACGAGGCGGAGCGCCTGGAGCGGGCCGCCAAGGGCTCGGGGGTCGAAGGGGAGACCTTCGCCCGCTGGGCGATGTGGGATTCGTTGGGACCCCTTCTGGAGGTCCACCGGTCCTGACACTAGGACTCCAGACCGAGCTGTGTGATCAACGGTACATCGGTCCAGGCGGGGCGGGCTTCTCCTCCTGACCGTGCTGCAATCCCCTCTTCAGCAGCTCCAGGGACTCTTGGATATCCTTCTCCAGCTGTGTGGCCTGTTCCAGGAGCGGGGCGGTGTCGATCTCGACCATGGACAGCATCTCGTCGATCACCTCGATCATCTTCGCGGCGGCCCTGGCATCCGGGAACTGGGCGTGGGCGGGAGCGAGCAAGCACAGGACGTCCCGCTGCTCCATGTCACCAAGGTATAGCAGGTGGCCGGGCACCCCGGTTATGATACCCATGTCCATCGGGGTCAGGTTGAAGTCGGTCACCATTTTCCTGGCGCGATCGGTGGACCCGGCTCCGTATATCCCCAACTGTTCCTCGGGGTCTGGAGCCTCGGTGATCGGGGTTCCCTCCACGGACAGGAGCATCTTGACGTTATTGTCCTTGGACCAGTCCAGGATCTTCTGTGCCAGCGGTAGCTGGATCTCGTCCGGTATCCGGACCTCCGAGGTAAGGACCACGACCTGCTCGCACTCGTTCTCCGGCCCGCAGAGCTTGGGCCCAGCATATATGCGCAGGGGCGGTGAGGGTATGCCGTTCTGGATTATGGCCGCTGCCGGGAAGTGGCGGGAGATGATGGACCCCACCCGTCGAAGCTTGAGGGAGTCGATGATGAAGGAGGACACTATCGTGCTGACCAGGCCCACGGTCGGGAAACCGTCAATTAGCATCGAGTTGCTTAGGTCGATATCCTCGTACATGTGGATCTTGATGTCGTCGTCCATGTCGCTCCCATCCTATGCCGGCGAAGGGTCTGTTGGGACTATAAGGTTTCGCATCTGAACACCGGACAGATGCATGGATATTGTGTGATTCTCGAACCCCTGGCCCGTTTTTCGTCCCGGATAAGAAACCACGATGATAACTAAATGACAAGCTATTAAAGGGTACAATGCACAAGCCTGTATCGCGTGCGCGGTTGCCCATAGGACCATCGCATACAGCTCCATCACCAAGATGGGCCCAAACTTTAACATCACGCATGGCCGGGCATCAGGACTCTGTGCCTGCCGCGCCGCACCCCTTCTCTCTTCTACCGGCATCTACCACTACCAATTCGATTGCGACCGACAGAACGACCTCGCTCAGCTGGATCGCTCACCTTACGGAGTCCAGATCCTCGGGTCCTCCACCTCGGGCCCATGCGCCACCGGTGCCGCTGATGCGTGCCTGGGCCGCCTCCCGGCCCTGAATGTCCGGGGATTCCACGCCGGTGATGACCACCATGACGTTGATCTTGCCCTCGAAGTCGGGGTCCACCGCGGCGCCCCAGATCATCCTGGTGCCGGGGTTGACCCTGTTCATGATCTCCCCGGCGACGGTCTCCGCCTCCTGGAGGGTCATGTCGGGTCCGCCCGTCACCTTGATTAGAGCGCCCTTGGCATTGGAGATGTCGTAGGCGAGCAGCGGGGACTCCAGCGCCTTGGAGACCGCCTTGTTCGCCCTGTCGTGGTCGCTGTCGTCGGTCCCGATGCCCACGACGGCCATTCCCATTCCCGACATGATGGTGCGCAGGTCGTTGTAATCGATGTTGACCAGGGCTGGCTTGGTCACCATCTCGATAATGCCCTTGATGGAGTTCATGAGCAGCTCGTCCACCACGTGGAAGGCCGCGTCCAGGGGCAGGTTGGGGTTGATGTCCAGAAGGCGGTCGTTGGGGATGGTCACCACGGTGTCCGCGGTATTGACCAGCCTGTTGAGGCCCCATATTGCCGCGTCCTCGCGGCTCTGCCCCTCGGCCGTGAACGGCTTGGTGGTGAACACGATCACCAGGGCACCGTGCTCCTTGGCCAGCTCCGCGACCAGGGGTGCCGCGCCCGTTCCCGTGCCTCCGCCGAGGCCACAGGTGATGAAGACTATGTCGGCGTTTTTGACCACCTGCTCCAGCTGGTCCTTTGCCTCGTTGGCAGCGGTGCGACCAACCTGGGGCTCGCCACCGGCCCCCAGACCCCGGGTGGTCTTGAGGCCCAGGAGGATCTTCCTGTTGGAATGGACGCTCTTGAGATGGATCGCATCGGTGTTGCACGCTACCAGCTCTGCCCCTCGGATGCCTTCCTCCATCAGCCGGCTGATTGTGTTGCAACCCCCGCCCCCGCAACCAACGACCTTGATCGTGAGGGTAAGGTCCGCCAGGAGCTTCTCCAGCTCCTCGTCGTCGGCCGATAACACTTCCTCCTCTGCGGGGGGTTGGTCGGCCTTCTCGTCGTACTTCTTCAGTGCCGCGTCGATGATGGACTTCAAGCGCAATCCTCCTGTAAAGAGGGTCCACACCGTTGCCTCATCCGTCCTCCAGCCATGGCTCGAAGTGCTTGGATGTCGGCTGAGGCCGAGTGCATCCCCATCCAGCTCTTATATGCCAAGCTGCGTATTTATATGTTATGTGCGGCCAGTCTTCCTACATGGTCGGTCGGGATTCCTCATTCCGACCGGGACCTCATGTAAATCACGGCGAACACGGCTGCGACGGCCCCGCCCACTACGACGGCGATGATCCAGTACGGGAATTCGGTACCCCCGTTCTCCCCGTTCGTGACCTTCTCCTCCCTGATGACGTATACGGTCTCGCTGTTCACGTTGCCAGCCCTGTCCCTCGCATAGATCACCAGGGCGTTCTCGCCCAAGTCGGACAAGGGTACCTCGGGAAAGGTCACCTCGCCATGGGCAGGCTGGATCTGCTCGGCCTGGTCGTTCACCCAGATGGCGGCACCCTCCTCGGACCGGACCTTTACCAGTATCCACGCCTGCTGGACGATGGTCCCGTTCTCGGGGAGCAGGACGGTTATCTCAGGCGGCTCGATGTCGTAGTAGAAGTCGATGATCTCGACCGAGTTCCTGTTGCCAGCCTCGTCGTAGGCGTCCACGATCATGTCGTTCTCGCCCAGGTCCAGGTCAACGTCCACACTCCAATCGCCCAGATCGTCGGCCAACGTCTCGCCGGCCAATTTGGTGTTGATGGTCACCACCACCCGGGCCCCCGGTTCTGTGGTGCCGAAGACCCTGATCAGGGAATTGTTGACGTACGGGTAGTCCCTGTAGTCCGGATCGGTGTTCACAGTGAGGTCTGGAGGCGTCCTGTCCACGAACACTGTGTAGTAGTGGGTCGCCTCGTTCCCGGCCGCGTCCACCAGATGGAAGGGAGTCACCTGCTCGCCCTCGTCGTCGCCCAGTGAGATGAAGCCCGAGAATGAACCGTCGGGCTGGACGTCCAGGGGTTCGCCGTCCACGGTGATGGTGGTCCCGGGCTCCGTCTCGCCGGTGACGAGCAGCGAGTACTCCCGGGTCACCGAGCCATCTGGTGGGTCGATGCTGATTATCAGAGGGGGTATCGTGTCCACGGTAACGGTCCTCGGGACCCTGATCGTGTTGCCCACCAGGTCCACGGCCACAAAGGCCATTTCCAGCTTTCCCTCGGGAAGGTTGACGAGGACCTGCCACGGGTCCTCTATGGGCAGGGACTGGGATTCGCCGCCGTCGACGGTGTAATAGAAGTTGGAGATGCCCGAATGGAGGTCGCTGAGGCGGCCCCGGAACTCCACCTCCGTGGTGTTGTAAAGGGAGTCTTGGGCAGGGGCCAGGACCGTGAGGTCCGGAGGCTCGTCGTCCATGAACTCGATCTCGATCACCTCGTTCGGTCCGATCCTGAGGTCATCCAGCTCCTCGAAGTTGAAGCCGGAGGATGCCTCGGCGTGGAAGGGAAACCGGGGTGTTGGGGATTGGCCGTTGTGGTGCTCGAAGATCAGGACTGGCCGGGTCGGCGAGGTGCCATCGGATCCCGTCACCTGCTGGTACGCCTTCTCACCCTTGGAATCCGTGAGCTCGACGCTGGCGTCCTCCACCGGATAGTCCACAACGGCGTATACCACGTGGAAGTGGACCGAGTTCTTCACCAGCAGATGGCTGTTGAGGTCCGTCTCCGTCAAGCCGGATAAACCCCCGGTGATGCAATCGATGAAGTGCAGGTCGGACCCGAACACCGCCTTGCCCTGCTTGGAAAGGCTGACTATCGTGCTGTTCCCGACGATGACCCATGAGTTGGCCTCCGACGAGATCGCCGTGCCCAAGCCTCCCACGAAAATGTCCTCGATCATCAGATTGGATGCCACCGCACGCACGCCGTACATGTTGTCGTTGAAGGAACCGGAGCGCAGGAAGGCGTTCGGGCAGCTGGAGTAGAGCATCCCCATGACGTTGGCCTCGAAGGTGTTGAACGAGGTGATGCTCGAGGTGCTGCCCTTGACCTCGATGCCGACTGTATTGCCGTCGAAGGTGTTGTTGGCGATTATGGGGGCGGCTCCAGACATGACGACAATGCCCCTGTTGCAGTCCGAGAACGTGCTACCCACGACGTACGCCCCGTCGGTCTCCAGTGCAAGTCCCTTCTCCCTGTCCACACCGCCGATCATGCCAAGGTCCATCACTGTGCTGGCCTGCAGGGACAGGCGTCCCGAATCCTTGACGTAGAACGTCCATGCCTTCGCCTGTTCCCCCGGTTCGAGGAAACCGGCCTCCAGGATGCAGGACTGCATGATAAGGTATCCCCCTGGCTGGACGGTTATCCCGTACTGGCCAGGGGTCTCTGACATGAACTTGAACTTGCACCTCAGGAACGATATCTGGCCCGTTCCGGTGATGGTGAGGTTGGCCCTCATTATGTAGTCGACATCGACCATCCCAGACTCGGTGGTGTTCACGATCCATTCGGTATCTATGACCTCCTGGGCGGCCTCAACGTCCCCAGGGAGGGCGATAAACACCGTGAGAATGGCGAACAGGGCCGTTCCGAGCACCAGCATGAATGGACGAAACGATGGCATCGAGGGGTCCTCCAGACACCACTCGCTAAGCTGTCACACATTTTTAAATTTTCCTGAACGTTATTCGACTGGTCTCAGGTTTTTTCTCTTGGGTGAAAATCAGGCCCGACTATTGAAACGGCGAGTATATAAGTGAATGTCATTATCAAAAAAGCGGTAAGATTAGATGTTAACCGGTCTTGTGGTAGGTTTGTTCAACGACCCGACGCGATTAAAGATCCTGAGCGTCACCAGCAAGGAGCCTAAGAGCGCCAGGGATATCGCCCAGCTCTTCTCGATACCCCTTGGAAGGTGCTATCGCAAGATCAAGAAGCTCGAGGAGGACGGCCTACTGGCAGTTGTCGATCGGGAACCCACCGAGGACGGCAAGAAGCAGAACGTCTACCTCTCCCAGCTCAAGATGGTGTCCATCACCTACGAGATCGGCCGCCTGACCATAAAGGCCGTCATCAACGGCCAGGCACCTTTGGAGTTCATCGAGGAGCTGGACCAGTACCTCTATCCGGAGGAGAACCCGAACTACGAGGGTTACGTTCTCAACTGAGGACTGGCATTCCGGTCCCTTTTACATTCGACCATTGGACCTTGGTCTGTGCTCTTCCATCGTCCAACGCTGACCAGCTGACTACTCTATGAAGCCGCAGGTGTCGCACCATAGTCTGCCGTGGGCCGCCTCGATGGCCTTCCTGCCACACTTGGGGCAGACCAGGGCGCCGGGTGCTCGGGTCTTCTTGAGCTCGGGCGCGGGGGTGGCGTAGGGACCGACCTTCGCGGTCTCGACCACGACCTCCTTCGCCTCTATCAGCTGCGGAGCCTCGCCCATGACCGTGCCGTTGGTAGAGGCATCGGCCCCTGCCTTGCCCTTCACGGTGCCTCCGCCAGGGGCCGCGACTGGCTTGAACTCCGGGGATTTCTTGGCGTACACGCTGTCTGTCCGCAGGTACATCTCCTCGTAGGTCGGGGGTTTCTCTACGGGCTTGGTCTTCTTGAAGCTGAGGGGACGCAGCCTGCGTCTGGTCCGGGCCAGGATCTCCCGCTTTCGGTCCATGAGCTGGATGTAGCTGAAGGCCAGTATGGTGAAGATGGCCACCAGGGCCACGATTATGCCCAGGTATGCCCAGTTGAACGTTGAGGTACTGGTCCCTCCGTTCTCATCGGGAGAGGTGCGGACAACGTTGACCTTCCAGAAATGCCTCACCGGAGCGGTGATGCCGTCCATTACATGGACCTCCACCTTGTACATGCCCTCGGAACCAGGCTCCGGATAGAAGGTGAACTCGTTGAAGGTCTCACCCTCCTGGGGCTCGCCGTTGACCTCCCAAGCGTAGACCAGGATGTCGCCGTTGGGATCGTCCGCCGAGACCTCGAAGTCCACCGAGATGCCCTCGTACCAGCTGAACTCGTCATCCGGAGGTGAACGGGTGTTGATGGTAGGAGCTGCCTGGGGTAGCTTCTCCGTGGTGAAGGATATCGTCATCTCGGTCTCCAGGAAGTTCCCGGCCAGGTCCTTGGCCTGATTCTTGACGATCACGGTGTAGAGGGTCTGGTACTCCAGGAATTGGTCGGGCTTGACCACCAGGGTGTAGTCGTCTGCGTTGTACTGCGGAGTGGTCGGGACCTCTACGAGGTCGGGGTCCTGTATCACGATCGCTCCGGCCAGGGAAGTGCTGTTCATGGGCTCGGAGAACTTGACCGCGACCTTCGTGGTCCGGTTCACGAACTGGTCCCCGTCCAGGGGATCGATCTCCACCACACGGGGCGGGATCTGCTCGAGCTGGACGGTGAAGGTGAACACGTAGTCGTTCACCATCGTGTTCCCTGCCAGGTCCCTCACCGTCTCAAGGACGGTGACCCTGTAGGTCTCGCCGTACCCATAGCTGAACAGGGGATTGAAGGTAACGTCCATCCCTCCGACGGACGCGGTGGTGTTGCCGATGACGGGATTGTCAAGGGTGTCATGCACGACCATGCTGGTCTGGAGGGAGGATATGTCCATCTCCTCGCTGAAGACGATCCGTATGGTGGCGTTGATGGTAACATCGTTCTGGCCGGCAGTGGGGTTCGTCGCCACGATGGACGGGGGGGTCTTCTCCTTCGTGGTGTTGAAGGTCCAGGCCATGGCCTCCCTGATGGGGTTTCCCACAAGGTCCTGGATATAGGGTGAGACGCTGACGAGGTAGAGCATGCTGAACTTCAAGGGTTCGAGGGGGGTAACGATGGCCCTGTAAGACAGGTTCGCATAGGAGACCTGGGCATCCACCTGGAAGCCACGACCGTCCTTCACGGTGATGTGATTGGCCAGGTTGGTCGACTTTATGTCCTCTGAGAAATCGATCGTGATGACGGAGTCTATCCCCACGTTGTTCGCGCCATCAATTGGCGAGAAGTCCTTGATGTAGGGCTTCTCCGTGTCCGCGGCCGTGGCCATGGGCAACGAGCCCAGAAGCAGGAGCATGGTCAGCGCAATGGCTGCCAGTGCCGCCCATCGGCGGAGGAGGCGGTTTTGGCACAGTTCGGGCCTCATGATTTTTCCCCCAGTGCTGATTACATTGTATGGGTAGGCTTCAACCTACCCACTACCTTGACGGTTTGAAGGCTGAAGTGGAATATAAACCTTGGCCATTCGAACACCTGAATGCACCTGTACCAGAACGACGACGTTACCCTTATGAGCCCTGACGACATTCGGCGACCCGTGACACGTGCTCGCCTCGTCGTGCTGGGAAGCTCCAGCTCGGGCAACTCGACCCTTGTGGAGGTGGGTGGATCCTCCGTGCTGATAGACGCAGGGTTCTCCTGCAAGGAAGTGAC
>JAUVEQ010000286.1 GCA_030594725.1 Methanobacteriota archaeon | reverse complement strand
GGCGACAAGGTGCTGACCTCCGTGGGCGACAACATCGTGGCCGAGATGGACCCGAAGGACGCGGCCCACCGCATCGGCCAGAGGCGCGACGAGGTCCGGCAGATGATGCAGCAGGTCAAGGCGGGCATCGAGCAGACGGAGGCCCAGGCGCAGGAACTCTCCCAGAAGGCAGAGGCGGCCTTCCAGGGCCTTCAGGCCTCCAAGGAACCGGGCCTCTGAGGGTCCCATCATGTTCAAGAAGCTCCGTGGTCGGCTCGGTGGCTTCAAGGGCAAGCTCAAGCGGACCATGGAGGAGGAGCTTGAGGACGTTCCCGAGGAGAAGGCCAAGCAGGAGAGTCCTGCTGTGAAGGCCGCTCCCACCACTACTATCCCAAAGAGCGAGCCCGCGGCCCCGTCGGCTCCTGTGGCGCCGATCACCAAGAGGACCCGAAGGGAATCCCGGGCCGAGAAGAGGGCCAAGGGGAAGAAGAAGCCCAAGCCCCAGAAGGAGAAGGCGGTCAAACAGGACCTTTCGGCCCCCGAGGACGCCTTCACCGACTCCATCATGGGCAGGTCGCTCAGGGAGAAGAAGCTGGACGAGCTCTTGGACGAGCTCGAGTTGATACTCCTCGAGAGCGATGTCGCCCTGCCCGTCGCCGAGGAGATCAAGAAGGCCCTCAAGGAGGAGCTGGTGGGCAAGAAGATCAAGCGGGGCGTGAGCCTCGACGACTTCATCGAGGCGGCCCTCCGCTCAGCCGTCCGCAAGGTCCTCGCCGTGGACCCGGTGGACCTGGACAGCTACATCAAGGAGCATGACAAACCGGTGGTGCTCATGTTCGTGGGCGTCAACGGCACAGGCAAGACCACCTCCATCGCCCGTATCGCCTACCGGTACAAGAAACAGGGGCTGTCCTCCGTCCTAGCGGCCGGGGACACCTTCCGCGCCGGCGCGATAGAGCAACTGGGCATCCACGCCGAACGTCTGGGTGTAAAGCTGATCAAGCACAAGGCTGGCTCGGACCCGGCCGCGGTGGCCTACGACGCGGTCGAGCACGCCCGGGCACGATACAAGGACATAGTCCTCATCGACACCGCGGGGCGCATGCAGACCAACGTCAACCTCATGGACGAGATGAAGAAGATCAAGCGCATCGCCAAGCCCGACATGGTCGTCTTCGTGGGAGACTCCCTCGCCGGCAACGACGCGGTGGAGCAGGCCAGCAAGTTCGACGAGGCGGTGGGCATCGACATCGCCATCCTCACCAAGATCGACGCCGACGCCAAGGGCGGAGCGGCCCTCAGCATCGCCTATGCGGTGGGAAAACCCATAGCGTTCGTGGGCACCGGGCAGGGGTACGAGGACCTGGAGGTCTTCGACCCCGATTGGATGGTGGACCGGCTCTTCGCCTGAACCTCAGAGGGCCCCTCAGCTACCCTGGAGCCGTCAATGTTATATAGGGCATCATCCTTTCGCGACAGGCAGGTGAGCTAATGGCGCGATTCCCAGAGGCCGAGGCAAGGACGCTGATCAAGAAGATCTGCATGGATTGCTCCTCCCGCAACGCATGGAAGGCCAAGCGTTGCCGCCGTTGCGGCAGCAAGGCCCTCCGCCCCAAGGCAAGAGAGCCCCGGGGCGGCTAGACCCATCTTCCCCGCTCGTGCCTGCATTGATCTGCCGGTCCAGAGCGGATGCCGTTTGTCCTTCAGGACCTGGTTCGGCAACGGATATCAATGCACACCACGTTCACCTTCCTCGTGAGGCCTTCGAGCGGAGGCATCGAAGGGGAGGTCGCACCACCTCAGGACCCTGAGGAGATCCCACCATTGCCAGATATGGAACAGCGCAGCCTCCGCTACATGATGAGGATCTACGGGGGCTTCAAGGGGAGCGCCCGCATGCTCCTCGCGGCCAGCTTCCTGACGGCCATTGGCGGGGGCATGTCCTGGTTCGTCCTCATCCTGTACATCCACGAGCTCTTCCCAGAGCTGACGAACGTGGGGTACATATTCAGCATAGCGTCCTGGACCATCGTATTCTTCATCCTCCCGTCCGGATGGCTGGTGGACCGTTTCGACCACAGGAAGATGCTGGCCCTCTCCCTCCTCCTGGGCGGCCTATCCATGGCCATGTTCGCGACGGCCCAGGGACTGTGGATGATCGTCCTGGCACAGATCCTCAACGGTGCTGCGATGGCCCTGAACAGGCCCGCGTTCTCGGCCCTGATGACGGAGAAGACCTCGGACCGGCGCCGCAAGTACCTCTTCGCCCTGCAATCGATGGTCTCGATGGTCGGCATCGCCATCGCGTCGGCCATGGCGGGTGCATGGACGATCATGGCGCGGGAGACCTTCGGGATGGAGCTGGAGGAGGCGTACCGCGTCATGTTCATCCTGGCGGCCCTGACGAACATGTTTGCCGTGGTGATAGCCCTCGCCATCAGGCCCGGGGAGGAGGGAAGGGAGGACAAGAAGGAGGAGCTGCCCTCCCTGGTCGACGACGAGGAGGACGACACGGAGGCCAGGAAGAAGGGGCTCAGGTTCATCGTGCGGTTCTCCACGCCCATGGCCTTGATAGGTTTCGGGGCCGGGTTCGTCGTTCCATACTTCCAGCTGTACTACATCCTCAAGTTCGACGTCGACGTGGCCCAGGTGGCCTGGCTCTTCGTGGCCACCCAGATCGCGATGGGCCTGTCTTTCTTCTTCATCCCCAACCTGGCAGAGAGACGAGGGTCCGTGAACACAGTGGTCCTCACACAGGCCATCGCCGTGATCAACCTGGCGCTCATCCCCTTCGCCCCGGTCTTCCTGATGGCGGCCCCGTTCCACCTCATGAGGATGGCGATGATGAATGCCTCCACGCCCATCCAGAACTCCCTGATGATGGGAGCGGTCCGACCCGCGGACCGGGGCAAGGCCGCTGCCGTCGGACAGATGATGTGGACGGTGACGAACTCCATCGGGATAACCTTCGCGGGGTTCGTCATGGACAACTACGGCATCGACACGCCCTTCATCATAGCCGTGTCCTTCTACTCGGCCGCGGTCGTGCTGTTCTTCTGTTGGTTCCGCAACGTGAAGGAGATGTGAATCCGTATCAGTAGTACTCGTCCCTGTGGTAGACCCGCTTGGTGAACTCGTGCCATCGCTTGGCATCGTCCACCTGCTCCATCACCTTGGTGTGCTTGGCCGCCCACTCCTCCTCGTCCTCCAGGTGCTTGAGCTCGTCGACCGCCCTTATGAGCCCAATGGTGCGCGCTAGCAGCTTCTCTGCCTCCTCGAGGGTCATGTCCTCGACCTCCAGCTCCTCCTCGAGGATCTCCGCCCGGTCCTCCAGCTTGTCGATGAGCTCTTCCACCTCGGCCCGCTCCTGGTCATCGATCTCGTCGTCGAACACGAAGCGGTCCACCAGGTCCCGGAGCCTGATCCGTTCGCCGTCGATGTTGCACTCCTCGGGAATGCGGACACCCACCCAGCTCAGGGTGGCGTGCAGCCTGGTCAGGATCCTGTAGCGCTCCTGGTCGGTGAGGGTCCTGCCCCCTTGCTGCTGTCCATCCTCTTCCACCGTACCACCGCGCTGGCGATGACGTTGCTCGACCATTTGGCTTTCGGTCCCCGTCAAGAGTAGAAACCTGTGTACAGAAGTGTCAGGGCGATGAAGTTGTTCACCGCGTGGGCCACCATCGGGGGGACGAGGGACCCTGTCTTGTGGAAGGCCAGGGCCAGCCCGATGCCTGCCACGAAGATGGGCAGGAGCGCGTAGATGTTCGAATGGATGGCCGAGAATATCAGGGCGGACACGAACACGGCGATCCAGAGGCCATACTTCCTATTGAAGGCATAGAAGGCATATCCACGGAAGAAGAACTCCTCCGATATTGGGGCGATGATGCATCCGGAGATCAGCCATATCAGATACCCTGGCAGGTCCCCCTCCATGGGACCGAGGATGCCCTCATCACTGGGTGCGAACCCCAGGGCGGTCTGTCCCAGCTCGATGGCGAGGGCGATGGTGAAGAGCACCACGCCAAGGGCGACGCCCGCGATGGTCAGCCTCGTCATGTCGGAGCTATCCGATAGCTGCTTCCTTGAGAGCCCCATCTCCGACATGGGTATGACCCGACGGCGGACCACCTGGTGCCACACCATCCATATCAGGATGCCGTCCTGGATGATGAGGGTGAACAGGACGAAATAGGCATTGAAGACCTCCGTCAAGGCTTCCTCGTCACCAAGGTCGATCTCGCCGATGATGG
>JAUVEQ010000064.1 GCA_030594725.1 Methanobacteriota archaeon | reverse complement strand
AACATCCCCGTGACGGACGTTCAGTTCGACGGCAACGCTGCGGGCGGTCGCCGGAAGGGCGGCGTGTTCTCGGGAACGCCCTTCATGGGCGATTACACTGGCAGCGCCGCATCGGACGGGTTCATCATCTCCATCTGGTGCGACACGCGCAACGGCACGCCCGAGGCGCCCAACTCGGATGCTTACGTCGTCCGGGTGACCATAGCACCATTGGCGGACCCCGTGCCCGAGAGCTGACCGCGCCCACCGCCGCAAACCCCATTACCCTCCAGGGCGCTACCCTTCACCGAACAGCCGGGAGGCTTCGACATGAGGTTGAACGAGGAGGCCACGGAGGGCGGTTACGTCGGTATCGCAGGCAAGCTGCTCATGGCCGCTGGTGCCAAGGTCGGGGAGGTGTTGGAGGTGAGCCGCGATGCCGACTCTGGGTCGGACCGGGGCCTGCTCATGCCCCACCACGAGTTCTCCGGTGAGGACATCATCGTCCTCAAGCTGCCCAACGGTTACAACGTGGGCGTCCAGGTGGACGAGGCCTCGGAGGTCAAGGTCGTCGAGAGCCCCGAGCGGGTGGCCGTCCCCGTCCAGGAGATCCCCCACAAGGACGGCCTTCCGGACCTGGCGATCATCGGCACCGGCGGCACCATCGCCTCCTACGTGGACTACCGGACAGGGGCGGTGCACCCCGCCCTGACCGCCGAGGAGCTGGCCTTCTCGGTGCCGGGCCTCGCCGACGTGTACAACCTGAGGGCCGAGGCCCTCCTTTCGGCGCACAGCGAGGACCTCAAGCCCGGTCACTGGGCCCAGATCGCCCGATCGGTGAAGGCACACCTGGACGATGGAGCGGACGGCGTGGTGGTTGGCCACGGGACCGACACCATGGGCTACACCGCAGCGGCCCTGGCATTCATGCTCCCGGAGCTGTCGGGCCCCGTGGTGCTGGTGGGCTCCCAGCGCAGCTCCGACAGGCCCTCCTCCGACGCCGTGGAGAACCTCAGCGACGCCTGCACCGTGGCCACCCAGGACCTGGGAGAGGTGGTCGTGGTCATGCACGGCGGTCACTCGGACGAGACTGGGACGATCCACCGGGCGACCCGCGTCAGGAAGTTGCACACATCGGCCCGCAATGCCTTCCGGAGCGTCAACGCGGAGCCTCTGGGCACCGTCTGCTGTGGGAAGGTCGATTGGACTGGTGACCACCGGCCGAGGAGCGGCGGCGCTACCGTCATGGACGACCGCGTCGAGGATGGTGTGTCCCTGATAATGGCCTATCCCGGCATCGAGGCGGACATCATCGCCGCTGCTCTAGAGGGACGCCAGGGCCTGGTGATCGCGGGCACGGGGCTCGGACACATCACGATGAGGGTCCTGGACGTCATCCGGACGGCCACGGAGGAGGGCAAGGTGGTCGCCATGACCAGCCAGTGCCTCTGGGGCGCCGTCAACATGAACGTGTACTCCAACGGGCGCGATCTGCTCCGGGCGGGCATCACCCCTGCTGGGGACACGCTGCCCGAGACGGCCTTCGCCAAGCTCTGCTGCCTGCTGGGCAGGGACCATCCCCCGGAGGAGGTCCGCATGCTCATGGCAGTGGACATGGTGGGCGAGCTGAGCGAGCGACGGCCCATCGGGGGTGGGGACCGGTGAGCGACCGACCCGCCCTGGACGACCTGGCTTACTACCAGGGGCTGGGCTTCAAGGCAGGGGTCGAGATCCATCAGCAGCTGGACACTGCCAAGCTCTTCTGTTCCTGCCAATCCGAGCTGCTCGAGGACATCGATACGAGCATCCTCAGGAGACTCTCCCCGACCCAGTCGGAGATGGGGGAGCTCGATGCGGCTGCCCTGGCCGAGGCCAGCAGGAGCCTTGTGTTCAACTACGAGGCCAATGGCTCGGTCTGCCTGATGGAGGCCGACGAGGAACCTCCCCACCCCGTCAACAGCGAGGCCCTGGAGATAGGCCTGCTCGTGGCCCACCTGCTCCACGCGCGGCCCGTTGACGAGGTCCACTACATGCGCAAGATCGTCATCGACGGCTCCAACACAACCGGGTTCCAGCGCACGGCCCTCTTTGCCCGCGACGGCTACCTTGAGGTGGCCGATCAACGGTTGAGCGTGTACGGTCTCTGGCTGGAGGAGGACGCCGCCCGCCGGATCGAGGAGGGTGTGACGCGGGGCAAGGAGCGTCAGGCCACCTTCCGCCTGGACCGCCTCGGCATCCCCCTTATCGAGCTCGCCACGGCACCCGACGTGCGCACACCTGCCGAGATGCGCGTCGTCGCGGAGAGCCTGGGGACCCTCCTTCGCGCCACCAAGCGGGTCAAGCGGGGTCTTGGCACAATACGCCAGGACCTCAACGTGTCCATCGCCGGTGGCGTGCGGACCGAGACCAAGGGCGTGCAGGACCTGCGCGCCATCCCCGATTACGTGGCCGAGGAGGTGGAGCGCCAGCGAGGTCTCATCGCGGTACGCGAGGACCTCCGGGCCCGGGGCTCGACGGAGGCGGACGTGCCTTCCGGGCCCACGGACATCACAAGCGCGCTGGAGGCGACGGGGTCCCAGGTCCTCGCGGGGGCGATCAAGGCGGGTGGTGTCGTCCTGGCGATGAGGCTTCCCGGCTTCGCAGGCCTCCTCAAGGGACCGGACGTGGACGGGGTCCGCCGCCGGTTGGGCACCGAGCTGGCCGGCTACGCCATCTCCATGGGGCTCAAGGGTGTCTTCCACTCCGACGAGTTGCCGGCCTACGGCGTCACCGCCGAGGAGGTGGACGTGGTGTCCTCGGCCCTGGGCTGCCAGGAAGGGGACGCCTTCGTGTTGGCGGCAGGACCCGAGGCGATGACCCAGGCCGCCATGGGGGCGGTGGGCTCCCGGGCCAGGGCGGCCCTGGGTGACATGCATCCGGAGGTCAGGGGCGCGAGGCCCGACGGGACCACCCGGTACCTGCGGCCCCTTCCGGGCTCCGCCCGCATGTACCCAGAGACGGACGTGCCGCCCGTGCGGATCACCCCCGAGCTGATCGCGGCCGTTGCGGAGATACCCGTGGAGATGCCAAGGCAGTGGATCGAGCGTATCTCCAGGGAGATGGGACTTGCCCCCGCCCAGGCCGAGCAGCTCATGAACCGGGGCGAGGACGAACGGTTCGAAGCCCTGGCCAAGGACCACGACCCGAAACTGGTGGGCGTGGTGCTCCTCTCGGTGCTACCGGAGCTCGAGAACGAGGGGGCCTCCACCGAGAACGTGACAGAACAGGCCCTGGTGGACCTGCTCTCAGGAGTGGGTGATGGCCTCTATTCCAAGGAGGCGATGCCCCAGGTGCTGGGCCGGATGCTCGAGCACGGTGAGGATCCCAGGTCGGCCGCCGAGGCCCTGGGTCTCGGGGAGGTGTCCCTCGACGATGTCGCATCCCGGGTAGAGGCCATCGTCCGGGAGCGGGAGGCCTTCGTTCGCGAGAGGGGCAAGGGAGCCATGGGCCCGCTGATGGGCGAGGTCATGAAGGAGTTCAAGGGCCAGGTGGACGGGGCGGAGCTGTCCAGGCTCCTTGGCGAGGCCATCGACCGGGTCCTCTCCGAGTGAGCCCATCCCGGGTCAGATATGATGAACCAGCTAACGCTGGTACCGAAGAAGTTGGAAAAGGAGGAACGACCGGCGAGCTGCACCACTATGGTGGTTCACCTTCGCCGGTGCTTGGGACGTGGGGGGTCTGATCAACCGCCGATCCTGAAGACCTTGGTCCCGCATTTGGGACAGGTGCCCTGGGTCGCGGGCTTGCCGTTCTTCATGGTGATCTTCTCAGCGTCCTTGATCTCGACCTTGTTCCGGCACTTCATGCAGTAGCCCTCGGTCATAATAACACCTTGTCCCGAATAGGCGCTTTCGGCTTTAACCATTTCGTTCGTAAGGGGCCCTCTACTTGAGGATGCCGCCCTTGCCGCAACCCGGACACTCGATCTCCAAGGGCCGGTCGTTGGTGTAGATAGGGATGACGGTGCTGCAGACCTTGCATCTTAGCCTTGCCAGGGGCTTCCGCCCGGCAGGCTCCGTCTCACCCTTGGCAGCGGCCTTCTTCACCTCTTCGGCCTCCTCCTCCTTGCTCAGGGCCGCGAACTCGGCCGCACGCATCGCCAGGCCGCTGGGGGCCCGGTGGACCCCCTCCGCCTCCTGGACCTTGGTCGGTGCCAGGGCAGGCGATATCTCCTCCAGCTCGGTCCCGGCCTTGAGGAGGTTCTCCCTGGCGAGCATCAGGTCGCCCTTCTGCCGTTCGAGCTCGTTCTCCTGCTCCCGAACACGGGCCTGGGCCCTCTCTAGCTCCTCCTCCCTCTGCTCCAGGGAGGTGGTCCGATCCTCAAGGCCCTTCTGGAGGCCCATGAGCTCCTCCTCCCGGTCCTCGGCGCGGGCCTCGGCGTCCTCTGCGGTGGTGAGGCGCTCCATCTCCCGCTCCCTCTGCCGAACGGTGTCCTCGCGACGGGCCAGGTCCTCCTCTCGGGTCCCGATGGTGCTCCCGCGTTCCGTAACCGACGCCTCCATGTCCTCGAGCTGCGACGACCTGGATGCTATCTGGTCCAGGGCCTCTTGCATGTCGGTCCGGCCCTTCTCCTGCTCGAAGAGCAGCTGGCGGACCCTCTCGCGCTCGTTGTTGAGGATCTCCTCCATCTCGATGAGCTCCCGTTCCCGTGCCTCCACCTTGGCCGCACGGGCGTCCAGCGCCTTGAGCTCCTCCCGCTGGCGGTTCACGTCCTCCATTATTCGGCTCATGGAGGTCTTGACACCGGCCTCCAGCTCCACCATCGTCTCGTCGGTCCGTCCCCGCTTCTGCTCCAGCTCCCTGGCGATGGATATGATCTCACCGTCCTTCGTCATGAGCGAGCTCTCCGCCGCGATGAGGCGGGCCGTCATCTCCGCCTTCTCGCGCTCCAGCACGCGAACACGGGACTTGGCCGCCTTCCAGTCCTCCATCAGCTCCTCCTTCTCGTTGTTGAAGGTCTCCAGTTGTTCGATGAGGTTCTTCTCCTTGGCGGACCATTTGACCTCGATTCCCTCGAGCTCACCGCGGACGGTGTTCATCTCACCGCGTTCGAGCTCCAGGCGTTCCTCGCGGATCTGGAGTGCCCTCTCCCTCTCGCGCATCGTGTCCTCTCGAACGCTCAACTGGTCCTCGCGGCGGATCAGGTCCTCGTGACGGTGCTCCTGGGCGATCCTCAGCCTCTCCGTCTCCTGCCTGTCCTGGGT
Source organism: Methanobacteriota archaeon (assembly GCA_030594725.1). Taxonomy (GTDB): domain Archaea; phylum Thermoplasmatota; class DTKX01; order DTKX01. Next base: position 4,824 of record JAUVEQ010000064.1, on the reverse strand, counting down.
GGCGTCCCGACGACCGGTATCTATCTGTTCCCTCTGGGAATCCAGGGAGATCTGTGCCCCCTCCACCTTTGCCTCCCGCAGGGCGACCTCCTTCTCGCGGTCGTGGATCTGGACCTCCCGCTCGGCGATGGAGGCCTCGAGGTGACGGGACTTCTCCTCCTCCTCCTCGCTGTGGGCCTCGCGTCGACGGAGGGTCTCGTCCCTGCTGCGGACCCGATGCTCGAGCTTCGAGACCTCGGACTGCAGCTTCTTCACCTCCGTGTTCCGCTCCTCGATGGCGATCTCCCTGCGGCGGAGCTCGTCCTCCCGGACATCCACCTCGGTCTTGAGGTTCTGCAGCTCCCTCTCCTTGAGGGTCAGCATCTCCTCCATCTCCTTCTGCTGCGAGGAGGTCCGTTGAAGCTCCAGCTCCCTTCCGGTGAGCCTGTCCATCTTCTTGCGCATCTGCTCGTTGCGCAGCTCCAGGGTGAGGTCCTTCTTCGCCATCTCCCGTTCAAGGCCCTCCCTCTCGGAGACCTGGGAATTGAGACGGACCTCCCTGTCCTGAAGCTCCTGTCGCTCCTGCCTGAACTCCTCCTGCTTCTCCAGGAGTTCCTTCTCAAGGTTCTCCAGGGCGGTCTCCTTCTGCCGGAGCTCGTCCGTCTTCCGCTTGTTGAGGGCCAGGGTCTGCCGGAGCTCCCGGTCCTTCAACTCCATCTGGGATTCCAGGTTGCGGATCACATCCAGGTACTGCTCCAGAAGGCCCTGCTTCTCCGTCAGCTCGTCCTGGGTCTTGACAAGCTCCATCCTGACCTTGTTCCTCTCCAGCTCCACCGCCGTTGTGGAACCCTCCGTGTCCTCCATCAACCGCTCTACGGAGTGCTCCAGTCCCTGGATGGTGTTCTCCCTGTTGATCAGCTCCTGCTGGAGGGTGTCTATCTTCAGCAGCAGCTCCTCCTCGGGCGGACGCTCCATGGGAAGCTCGGCCAGCATCCGTCGGACCTCTGCGTCCATGAAGACCACGGGCGGGTCATCTTGGGAGATCTCCCCGTCCGTCACCTGTCGGTGCACCACCTCCTCTGCGATGGTCCGGGCCTTGGCCGTTCGGTCCTCAGGGCTGATTTGAACGGAGTCGATGATCGCGGCGCTGTCGCCACCTTCTTCGAGGGTCCCGGAGGTGAGCTCCCCTAGCCACGTGTCCACGTCCTCCATTATCTCGTCCAGGTCCTCCAACTCCCCGGAGAGGGCGCCGCTGACGGCAGCCCGGTCCCGTTGCGAGAGACTGTCCAGGAGGGAACCGACCTCCTCGTTGATGTGCAGGAACTCCGAGCGCTTCTCGGCGCATAGACCGATGCGCTGGTCGATGCGCTCTTGGGCTATGGACAGACGGGATGACCAGTCGGCTTGCTCGTCCTCGATCCGGACGATCTCCCGCTCGAGGTTCTGGATCTCCACAGCCTTCGCCTCGCTGATGCGGCCGCTCTGGTAGCGCTCCAGGCGTCCCTTCTTCCGATTCACATCCTTCTCCATGATCTGCAGACGGGTTATCGCCGTCTCCCGCTCCTGCTTGGAGGGGGTGAGATCCTCCATGATCTCGTCGAACTCGGCCTTGGTCGAGTTGATCTTCGAGCGGACATCGTCCACCACCTTGTCCCAACGTTCCAGCTCGACAAGGGACGCCTCCTCCTCTGGCTCGGCTGCCCTCTCCTCGGCGGCGGCGAGCAATCCATCGTCCTCGGCCAGTATCTCGTCCGAGATGCGCTCGGACGACATCCTCTCGGCATTGGACCGCTCCTCGTCCAGGCGCGCCAGCTCCGCCATGTAAAGGTCGTAGGTCTTGGAGAATATCTCGAGGGCGTACTCCACCTCCGAATCGGAGACGTTGGTCACCTCGACAAGATTGGCCATCTCTATGAACTCGTTCCAGGCCTTCTTGCTGCAGGGCAGGGAGGCCTCCATCCTGTCGTAGACCGCCTTGGTGGCTGTAAGCAGGTCCTCGAGGACCACACCGTCGGCCTCGTTGGCCCAGTAGATGAACTGGCGGAAGGTGTCCTCGTTGATCGCCACGTTCATCTGGAAGTCCGTGAAGAGTTCCAGGACCTGCTGATGGATGGGGTCACCGGAGGTGGTCACCGGGCTCTCCCCCTCGATCGGGGGGACGCTGATGAAGCGGAGGTAGTCCTCGTCGTCCTCCCACTCCCGTTCGCCGTCGCCGGAACCAGGGCTGGTCTTGGGACCCTCTAGGTCGTCCCGGGATGGGACGGTGGTGACCTTTCGCACCCGTTTGACCTTCTTTCGACCCCCGTCGTCTGCCGTCTTTGGTTCCCCCTTGGAGTTCCAGTAGTCAGAGCCTTTGCTCACGATTCAATTCAAATCGGGGGTATAATACCTTTACCACGTGAGAACCAGAAGGTGGAAACGAACCCCTCGATCACTGGCACTGGCCATTCTAATGGCATAGAACCATGGGCAAGGGTTTATAATAGGTTACCATCGTCCGATTGATTGGCCAGTAGCGATGCTGGGAAGCCGGGTGAAGGTAATGGTCGTGAATGCTGAGGACATCGAGAAGAGCTTCGAGCAGATGTACTCAGAGCTCAAGGACATCCAGGACCAGACCCTCGTCAAGGAGATCCTCGAGGAGGTCCTGACCGAGCACCCCCTGATATCCGGCGAGAACGGGAACATCGACCTCTCTGGCAACACCGAGGAGGGGATCCAGTTCACGCGGGACTTCGCCCGCCGATGCAACCAGCTCCTTGGGACCCCCGAGAACTTCTTCCTGAGCCACTTCTACTGGGAGGCGGACAGGCCCGCCGGAGACTCCCCCGAGATGGAGGAACTTGTGGATGGACTTGCATCTGGCAGGTCGTACCTTGTCAAGGAGTACGGGAAGTCCAAGACCACCTACCAGATGTTCAAGTACCTCAATGACAGGGGTTTCGCGAACCTGTGCGTGTCACGAACGAAGCCCACCATATTGGAGTCCGAGTACGGTCTGGTGGACATGGAATCGAAGTGGCTCACGGACATATACCTTACCGAGAACAACCTGATCAACCCCACCAACGTGGCCCAGATCAACATCATCGTCAAGGACTTCATCAAGCACAATGACCACGGTGCCATCCTCCTGGAGGGCATCGAGTACCTGATCTACTACAACGGGAACGACAGCATCATCAAGTTGCTCTTCTCGCTCAATGAGAACGTGATGGTGTCCGAGAGCATCCTCATCGTTCCAGTCGATCCCAAGAGCATCGACCCCAAGACCCTTTACCTCCTTGAGAAGGACCTTGAGGTCGTCGACTTCACGTGACGTCCCTCTCCTGCTTGGACCGCAGGACCTTGATACCAATGATGAACATTGCTCCAGCTGCCAGCACGAGCACCAGACCGTACTGGACGGCACCAACCCGGAAGACCTCGTCCGGTTCCTCGCCGGTCACCACTATGGTCACGTTGTTGGAGTTGCCCACCAGGTCGGTGACGGTAACGTCGAACCCGTTGACCCCCGTCCCGATCTCCAACACCTCGACGAAGAGCCCGTCCGACCGGACCGAGTAATGGATGCCGTTGATGGTCAGTCGGACCCCTGGTTCCGTCCATCCGCTGATGGTGATGCTCACCTCCTTCGTCTTGGTACCGGAAGGCGGACGGACCCCCGTCAGCGAGGGTGGAACGGTGTCGACCACCACCACCGTCTTGTAGGGTTGTGCCAGGTTGCCAGCCCTGTCCCTCACTGATACGGCGATGTCGTTCCGACCCTCAGCAAGCAGGAGGACGACCGATATCTCGTTCTGGGGACCGTAAGTTTGTCCATCGATTTCGATCGTCACAGGTTCGATGGCGTTGATGTCAAGCCTCAATGTCGAGGACGGACTGTGGTACGTGGCACCACGTTCGACCAGCTCCTCGTCGTCCAGTGATAGCTGGACCGAGTAACCAGGTATCTCAAGGTCCAGCACTATGATGAGCGTCGTCGAAAAGAGGTTCCCCGCCACGTCCTCCGCGGAGATCGCTATCTCGTTCCGTCCCTCTTCGAGCTCGCAGCGCCCCAGGAACGTCCCGTCCATCACCGGTGCCTCCACACCGTCGACCAGGACCGTGTCCAGGTTCGCGTCCTCCACCATCCCCAGGATGTCCATCGATGTCAACGAGGTGAAGTATGGGGACCCCTCGGGCGATTCGATGAGTATGCGGGGGGCGGTCCAATCGACGAACAGGACCAGTGATCGTGAGATCGAGTTGTTCGCGTGGTCCGTGACCACAATCGACATATGGAACTCGCCCTGCGCCATCTCGACCGTATGCTGGAACCTGCCGCCGGAGTGAGGGACCATCTCGCCATCGATCATCAGGATCGCGTCGTTCTCCGTCATGCCCTCGACCAGTACTGTCCTCGCGGTGATCCAAGTGCCATTCCATGGCGAGGTAACTGCGAGGTCTGGGGGGGTCGTATCGAGAACGACACAAAGGGTCGTCGAGTTTACATTGCCGGCCCTATCCGTAACCCAGATGAGGAGATCGTTGGGTCCTTCCCGAAGATCGAGGACTAGATGGAACTCTCCGTCGTGCTCGACGAATTGTTCCAGGCCATTCACCACGACCGACACGAAGGGCTCTGTCCTCCCCGTGACGTTCAGTGCGGGAACGTTGACAACGGGTGGAACATCATCCATCTCGATCGTGGGCCGAAGCGTATCTATCGTGAAGTAGACCGTTCCAGTAGTAACTGAGTTCCCTACCTCATCCACTGCGTTCACGGTCAAGGTATGCAACCCTTCCGACAGCCCGGAGACGGGCTGTGTCCACCTCCCGCCAGAAAGATCGATGATGTCGATC
>JAUVEQ010000295.1 GCA_030594725.1 Methanobacteriota archaeon | reverse complement strand
CCATGCGCGTCGAGAACGCGAAGCGCACCTATCAGAACGCCATCGGTCGCCTACCATACGGCATACCCTCCCGGGAGCTGGCTGACCGGGACTGGGTGGATCTGGCCAGCGCGCTGGCCACCGGCGAGAAGAAGACGGTGGAGGGTGGCGTCGAGGTCACGGCCATCGACGGCCGATGGTACTACTCCGACGCCAAGGACACGGGAACGTTCCTGAAGGAGCACGCTGCCAAGCCCAAGGCCGCCACGCCCCCATCGAGCAAGGAGGAGCAGCTCGCCGAGCTGGAGGAGCGCTTCATTATGGGCGAGATCTCGGAAGAGGCCTACAAGGAGCTCAAGCGTACGTTCGACGGCCGTTGATGCCCCCCACTCGACCGACCCTCCGTGGTCCCTGGGGCGGCATTGAATCCACCAGGTCCTGAAAGAGGTCCTCCACGCTATCCATCGGAATGTCCTCCGGTACCTCGGTCACGAAGATGGACAACATACCGTCGTCGATCGAGTAGAGTCCCTTCAGCTCCATGCAGGTGTGGGGGAAGCTCTTGCAGAACTCTCCCTCGTACTCGTTCCCGTCGAACACCGTGTGGTCCTCGAACGCCCTAGAGCGCATTTCGAGGAACCCGTGAGAGGGGTCTCCCTCCATACCGTACGTGGATATCTTCCCCATCCGATGCCCCACGTTACCATTGAGCCCGCTTCCTCTTATAGTTCACCGACCCGGTCCACAACCCTTATCTTGGCCCTCCCCCCTTGCTGCCATCATGGAGGCGGTCATCCTCGCGGGGGGCTTCGGGACGCGCATGCGACCCCTTACCGATACCCGACCCAAGCCCCTGCTTCCCATAATGAACCATGCTATGATCGACCACATCGTACTGTGGTTGCCCGATGGTGTGGACAGGGTCGTCCTTGCAGTGAACTACATGGCCGACGCCATCCGCCACCACCTCGACCGGGTCGACCTTGGCGTCGAGGTCGTCGTGGTCGAGGAGGAAGAGCCCCTGGGCACCGGTGGCGCCTTCAAGAACTCCGTGGGCGAGGTGACCTCGGACACCTTCATCGGCCTGAACGGAGATATCATCAGCAGCCTGGACATGACGGAGATGGTGGCCCAGCAGCAGCGTCTCGGGGGCATAGGCACCATCGCCCTCTGGGAGGTTGACGACCCCTCCCGCTATGGCGTCGTGGAGCTGGACGACGATGATCGGATACGAAGCTTCGTCGAGAAACCCCCTCCCGGGGAGGCGCCCTCGAACCTCATCAACGCGGGAGCCTACGTGCTGCGCACGGAGATCCTGGACCTGGTGGAGCCCGGGGTCAAGACCTCTATCGAGCGGGAGGTGTACCCCCGGGTGCTGGACAGGGGCCTTTACGGCCACAGGTTCTCGGGATTCTGGGTGGACGCGGGCACTCCCGAGGCCTACCTGGAGTCCCACAGGCAACTGCTCGACAGGGTGCCAACCACAGAACCCGAGCACGCCAACATCCACTCCACCGCCCGCGTGATGCCCCACACCCTCTTGGGAGAGGATGTGACGCTGGGAGCCGGTGTGGAGATAGGCCCCTACGTGGTGCTGGGTGATGGTGTCCGCATCGCCCAGGACGCACGGCTGCGGGACTGCATCCTCCTTCCAAGGGCCCGGGTGGGGACGGGGGCCACCCTGTCCGATTGCATCCTGGGAGAGGGGGCGGAGGTGGCTGCGGGCGAGGTGCTGGACGGCGCCGTCCTGGAGGACGGAAGATCGCCTCAGTAACCGATCAGCAGCTTGCTGCGCCTGTACATCAGGTACACGAAGGCGATTATCGCCATCACAGCTATTATCAGGTTGAGGATGAGCAGGAACCCCCAGCCCGTGGCGGCGTATGCTACGATCAGCACCACCATGAGCACGCCCACGAGGATGGCCACCCCGAAGGCGATGGCCATCAAGGTCCTCATCTCGTCCTCCAAGGAGCTGGGAGCGGGGGCCATGCCCCCCTTGGCCTTGGCGGCCTCGTACTCCTCCTCCTCGGGAAGCAGGGGCATCAACCTCCGCCATACATCCGGACCATCTTGAGACCCATACGGATGTGGTCCACGGCTCCGCCCTCGACGGCGGGGCCGTGACCCGGATACATGATATCGGCATCAAGGTCAGCGAGTCGTTCTATCGACGCCACCAATTGGTCGAAGTCCCCGCCCTTGAGGTCCCACCTGCCTATGCCTCCGTCTGCGTAGACCGTGTCCCCGGGTATGAGGGTCCGGGAGGGTTCGTGCCACAGGGCTATGGAATCGGGGGCGTGGCCAGGTGTGCTCAGTACCTGGTACTTGGCAGGGCCGACGTCGATCACGTCTCCCTCCTTCATGGGCTGCACGTCAACCGGTTCCTGGGTTGCACCGAACATAAGGGCGCCGGTCATCGCTCCCTCGCCCTTCCTCAGGATATCGACGGCCCACTCTTGGACGTACACGGGGGCTTCCAGCCTCCGAGCCATCGCGGCGGCTCCACCCGAATGGTCGAAGTGCCGATGGGTCAGGACTATGCGGTCCACCGATCGGCCCGCAAGGATCTTCTCTATCTGCTCGCAGACGTGCTGGGCGGCGTTGCCCGTCCCCGTGTCCACGACCACGGGTCGTTCCCCGTCGAGCACCATGATGTTGCTATCGTATCCACGGCCCGGTAGGAAGTGCACCACCGGGGAGTCCTCTTCTGCCATGATACCGGGAAGGCGCCTCTCGGACATGAGGGTTGCGGCGGAGGGGCCTGGACGGCCATAGCAAACGTGATAACGCTGGAATCCGATGCCAGGGAACAGCACATGGTGGGTCCTGCCAGTGACAGAGGAGGATAGTGGAGGGGAGAAACCGGAGGTCCAATGGAGCTCCCGATGGGGGTTCCTGTTGGCCGCCGTGGGTTCAGCCATAGGTCTTGGGAACGTCTGGAGGTTCCCCAACATCGCCTACGAGTACGGCGGTGGTGGCTTTCTCATACCATACATCATCGCCATGTTCGTCACCGGCATCCCGTTGCTGATCCTCGAGATGGGCATCGGCAAGACGTTCCGGACCTCCGCTCCCTTCGCCTTCATCAAGATGGAGAAACGCATGGGATGGGTCGGCTGGATGATGCTCCTGTTCGGGTTCATCGTGATGTCTTACTACACCGTCATCATCGCCTGGTCCCTCTTCTACGCCGGGGCATCGACGACCATGGCATGGGGCGCCGACCCTACGGGATTCTTCTACGACCGCGTCGTGGGGGTTACGGACGGGCCCGGTGACCTGGGTGGCATTACGATGGGCGTGCTCTTCTGGCTGCTGATGGTCTGGGTATGCGTGTACCTCATCATCATCAAGGGCATCGAGCGGGTGGAGAAGGTGGTGATGATCACCGTCCCCCTTCCCGTCATCCTGCTGTGCATCCTGGCGGTCCGCAGTTTGACCCTCGAGGGAGCCGACGTGGGCCTCAACTACTTCCTCACACCCAACATGTCGGCCCTGGTCGACCCGAATGTCTGGTTGGCCGCGTTCGCACAGATCTTCTTCACACTTTCATTGGCCACAGGGGTGATGATCGCATACAGCTCACGTTTGCCCAAGGAGGCCGACGTTGTCAACAACGCCCACATAGTCAGCTACATGGACGTGGGCTTCTCCTTCTTCGCCGGCATCGTGGTCTTCGCCACCCTGGGCTACATGGCGGTGTCCACGGGAGAGGACATCACGGAAGTGGCCGACCCAGGTCCAGGGCTGGCGTTCATCGCATACCCTACAGCCATCTCGATGATAGGTGGGATATGGGGCCCGATAGTAGGGGTGCTGTTCTTCGTCATGCTGTTCACATTGGGCATCGATTCCGCCTTCGCCACCATCGAGGCCATAGTTCTGGCATTCAAGGACGCTGGGTACAAGTACGGCACTATGGCGCTGTACGTGGTCGCTGGCGCCTTCATCTTCTCCATCTTCTTCGCTACAGGAGGAGGCTACCACTGGATCTGGATCGTCGACCACTTCGTCAACGAGATCGGCCTGGTGACGGTGGGCATCCTGGAATGCTACATCGTGGGGCACCTGTACAGCACCCCGAAGTTCATCGATGCCGTGAACAGGACATCGGAATTCCCCATCAACAGATGGTGGGTGATCTC
>JAUVEQ010000416.1 GCA_030594725.1 Methanobacteriota archaeon | reverse complement strand
ACGAACTGCTCGACGGAACGGGAGTACCCCACCAGGTAGCCCAGGGGGATGGCCAGGGCCAGGGCGAGGACCAGGCCCCAGAACACCCGGGACAGGCTTGCCCAGATGTGGTCCCACATGGTGTTGGGGTCCCGCGGCGTTGTGATGTAGAACGACTCGATGAGGGCGATGAACACCTCGGGCGGGGTGGGCAGGTAGGGCCTGTCCACCGAGAGCGCCAGCAGCCACCATGCCACGATGAAGGACAGGAACCCGGCCACCCAGAGGAACCAGCCCTCGTGCTTGTTGACGAAGACCATCAACCTCTGCTTCGGCGTGGCTCCACCTTGCATTCCAGGGGGTGCCTTCCCCACCTCAGGTGATGTGCCGTCGACGTCCGTAGGAATCGCCCCTGGCAACGAGATGGTGGGTTTTATGACTTCCCGATGCTCAGAGGGAGCCCTCGGCGTCCTTGATGTACTTGTCGTCCACGTACTTGTCCGTCAGGTCCGCGGCGTCGTCGTAGCCGGCCTTGTCCATCTTCTCGGGTTCGAGGGTGCCCTGCCTTATCAGCTCGTCCACGTAGTCCTCGAAGGAACTGAGGAAGGTCGCATCCAGGGAGTAGCTGTACTCCATACCGTCCAGGGCGTCCTTGACGACGGCCTCGGAGCGGTCAGTGAAGTCGACGGAGATCTCCACGAGCAGCTGGTACTCGTCGGAGCTGTTGTCCGCCATCGCCTGCTGTATCCACTTGGTGGCCTTGATGTGAGCCCTGAGGTAGTTGGTCACGGCCTCGGGATGGTCCTCGGCGAAGTCCTCCATGGTGGCCAGGACGCAGCAGATGTGGCCGGGCCAGATGTCCGTGGAATCGGCCAGGACGTGGCCGATCCCATCTCCGACAGCATCGGCCGGGAAGGGCTGCCATGCGATGAAACCGTCGATGACCCCCTCTTGCAATTGTATCTTCATTGAGCCGACGGGGACGGGCGCCGTGATGGTGACATCGGAGGCGGAGATGCCATTGTCTTCGAGGTATTTGAGCAGCAGGAATTGCTGGATGGTTGAGCTCCCGGGTGTGCCGATGGTCTTGCCCACCAGGTCGGAGGCGTTGTTGATGCCATCTCGGACGACGAGTGCGGAACCAATGCTGTTCACCTGGCCGATCACCGTCGTGGGGATTTCGCCGTTCACGTGACCGGTTATTGCCGGGGGCGAGCCCAGGTAGCCGATGTCGACATCGCCGGCCTCGAAGGCGGTCATGACCGCGGCGCCGTTCGAGTAGGGGGCGCCCTTGGCGTTCTCTACCTTCACGTCGTACTGGTCGAAGAAGGAGGTCCCTCCTCCGGCGTCGGCGCTATTGGCTACGAAGTAGGCAACCTGGTGGATGTCCCCCTTGAGGTAGGCGGCACGGATGGTCCCGTCCCATTCCTCTTCCTCGTCGCTGAGGCATCCTGCGGTCAGAAGGGTCGCGGTCACCATCAAGACGGCGATGGCGGCGACTGAAAGGAGTTTCTTCGACATGGTAATCAAGCTTCGATACTGGGTCTTGCATAAATACCTTGGGTCCATATCAACACATAAGGGTGGAAAAAACCCACTCGGATGATACGAATGTATTAATAATTCCGGGCCCAATCATCGAACAGGTGGTTGCGTGACGGCTGACGAGGATGTACTCTGGGCTGCCATCGAGGGTGACGAGGCCTTCAGGAACGAGCTGCGGCGCGTGCTCCGCGAAGAGCTGGAGATGACGGCCAGGGACTTCGCGAAGGAATCGGGCCTGGGGGAGAGCACCATCTACAAGATGCTGTCGGGGGACAGGCATCCCAACCTGGCCACCCTGCGCCGGGTGGTCACGTCCATCCAGGAGATCATCGGATCGAAGCGGGGGCGCTTCGTGGCACTCATCGTGGCCCGCTCGGTCACGGAGGACCTCGCACCGGAGCTGGAGGCCCTGGGCCTGGGGAACCTGGAGCTGCGAGAGTACCCCGCATTCAACCTGGAGGAGGCCATCATCCAGGGCGTGCGCGCCGAGCGGGAGGGCGCCCTCGCCCTCGTTTGCGCGCCCATCGTATCCACCACCATCGAGAAGATCCTCCATATCCCGGTGGCGACGATACAGCCCCGGGAGTCGGTGTTGCGCGCCATAGCGCTGGCAGCGAGCAAGGTGAGGAACTAGTACACCTGGGAGCGGATCCCAGATGATGCCATTTGTTGCTTGAGCCCGTCGATTATCCTGAGCTCTGCGCTCCTCATCCGGCGTTGCCACTGGACAGGGTTGCGGTCCATGAAGGAGTGGACCTTGACCAGGCAGCCACCCGGGATCTGGGTCACATCGATGACACGAAGCACTGCGGAATCCCATCTCCACCAAGACCTCTTGATGACGATGACCCCCTTCGAGGGGTCGTAGTAGGCGAGGTGCGATCCCTCCTCCTTGATGATCGTATAGAGGGCATCGAGGATCCTCTGGTAGGAACACTCCACACTAATCTGCATCATCTTACCACAACCCCTTTGGTAGTGACCAGATAAATAATGATGATATTATCTATATTAACTAATCGTTAGGCCGGCTCAGTCCAGCCCCGCCAGCTGCTTCACCGACGTGACGATGTGCGATATCGGCAGCCGCTCCTGGTCCTGGGTGTCGCGCCACCTGACGGTCACGCTGTCGTCCTCCTTGGTCTGGTGGTCCACGGTGATGCAGAAGGGTACGCCC
>JAUVEQ010000342.1 GCA_030594725.1 Methanobacteriota archaeon | reverse complement strand
TTACCATCCACGGGCGCGAATGACGATTCGATCTCGAACCGAGACCACCTCCATGAATAGAGGTCAGAAGGTCAGGACCTTGTCGGAACGGTCTACCCACTCGACCAGTTCCTTCATTATCCCCATTTCGGTGCCCTCCACGAGCTCACCTTGGGATATTCCCCTGGCCTCTGCGCAGTTCCCGCAAAGCTTGACCGTCACGCCCGACCTGATGGCATCCTTCAACATGTCCTCGACCCTCACGTCCGCTTTCTGGCCCCTCTTCGCGACATAGACCCCGTCCTCGACCAGGAAGATGTTCACCTTGTGCTGGAACGCCGCCTGTACAAATCTCAGGGCCGTGAAGGGCTTTTCCTGCCCGTACGGCGCGTGGGTTATTATCACTGTATATTCGCTCATCCTATTCCCCTCCTGCATGTCGATGAGAACCTGGGTTCTCGTATCATATGAACAGAGTGATATCCGAGCTCTTGGCCTCGCTCACGTAGGTCCCGATGCCGCCAACGGCCACACCTGGGATCAGGTCGTCCTCGTCGATGCCCAACATGTCCATCGACATGTCACAGGCGATGAACCTGACCCCCAACTCCTGGACGTCGTTGAACTGTTCCTCCAGCGAGGTGATCTCCCTGGCCTTCATATGCTCGATCATCTTCTCCTTGTCCGGCCCGAAGTAGCCCTCCTGGAGGAAGACGGGCGCTGCCGTATGCCCTTTCCTCAGCAGCCTCAGGCCATCGAAGGTGAAGAATATCGTGACATCCATTCCAAATGAAGCGCAGCCGTTGGCGATGTTGAACAGGGCGTAGACCTTATGGAACTCGCTGGTCGAACAGATGATGGTTGCCTTTTCCTTCATGGAGAGCCCTCGGTCTTCTTGATAGTTATCTTCCATCCCCCCTCTTGAAGCTCCGCCAGGTCCAGAATGGTGTTGCCCGACTCGACCATCGCCTTGGGAAGCTCCTCGTGGGAGATCACGTGGTCGAACAGGACCTCCACGATCCCGCCGTCGGGCATCTTGTTGAGCATCTTCCGGGCCTCGGTAAGGGGTTTTGGGCACTTCAGCCCCAGTGCATCCACAAAGAACATGTCATCCATGGGCTCCCCTCTAGAATGTCAGCGAGACGCTGTGCCTCTCGATCTCGAGGACGACGCGATCGTCCTCGATGATCTCGACCCCGTCGATGAGATCTGCGGTCTCTACTCCCCTCTTCTCCATGGACTCCCGGTGTGTCAGCAACCTCCCCCCGAGCTCATGGAAGTCAGAGATCTCGGGCAGGTTGCTCGCCAGGGCTATCCTTGATGGCTCCTGGGCCTTCATGGCGAGGTATATCCCATCGTTGATCAGGAGCATGGTGGCGCCCTGTTGCTTGGCCAGGGTGGCGTTAGCCACCAGGATCGCCCCGTAGACGTCGTCGTAGCGCCCGTAGGTCCCCCTGGTCACCATGAACAGGACCGAGCGCCCGTCGTGGGCCCGTCCACCCGCCCCGTTCAGCGCCATTTCCTTCTTGAGGGCCTCGGTGTCGATATAACAGCTATCACCGTCGGGTCCACACACCACCGTTGGCTCTTCGTCGACCATGTCATCACCCCGTGAACGTCACGACCTTGTCGCTCTCCTTCAACCAGTCTATGAGGGTGTAGATGCCGACGAGGGGGATCCCCTCGATCTGGTCATCCTCCGTGATGTCCCTGGCCTCATCGGCGCACCTGGCGCACGATTTGACGTTCACGCCCTTCCTCATGGCGGACCTCAGGTGCTCGCCGACGTTGGCGAAGTCCTTGTCCCTCCTGACGTGGGCCACCCATACGCCGTCAAGGTAGAGGTATAGGTTGACGTTGTAACCCTTCTTCCTTGCTCTTAACGCGAGGTTCACGGCCATGTCCGCATACTCGGAGATGAAGGGTCCCCTGTTCAGGACGATCGTCAGGGTCTTGGGTTTGGTGGGGTCTGAGCCATCTTCCACATCATCACCTCAGAGGGAGACCACCCTGTCCCATCTCTCCATGACCAGGTCCGTTAGGGTGTCATAGGGTTTGCGACAGACCTCGATATCCTGCCGGATGCCGGTGGGATCGATGCCTGCGGCCTCCAGATGAGGACCGCTGGCGTACACCTTGCCTTGCTCGGCGAACCTGGCCATCATGTCCCCGATCTCGCCCCCCAGGTTGGCCTTTGCCAGCCAGACCGCATCGCCAAGAAGGAAGACGTCGACGGGATCTCCGATCCTCATCGCCGGCAGGGCGAGGGACAGCGCCATCGTGGCATCCTCGCTCTCGAAGGGGGACTTTGTCAGGATCATCCCAATGCTCCGGGGTCTTGCCTGCTCGATCAATCCCTCGATCTCCTCTATGGTCAGAATGCCAGGGGCATAGACCTTCCCGCCGATCAGTATCGAGGGGGCCCTATCGATGCCCCTCTCCTCGGCCTCCTTCGATGGGAAGGAGATGAACCTGATCTCGAAGTCGCCTTGCTTGTCGGACACATGGTCAAGTACATTCTTGGTCAGGACGAGACATCCCCTTCCTGCAGGTGTATTCCTGAACACTTCTATCAACATGGTCGATTTTCCCAACATCCAAATCAGTATATGTCTTTTTTCCCTACCATGTGGAATGTTCAGGGGATAGAAACCATATGGATGAGGCACTCCTCATGAAAATATTGGACAGATGTAGTTGGTGGACCCGCCGGGATTCGAACCCGGGTCAAAGGCTCCGAAGGCCCTCAGGATGTCCAAACTACCCCACGGGTCCAGGCGTTGGGGATAGACAAGAGGGTATTAAGGGTTTGCCGACTGGACGCGAGGTCCTTCGCCACATCAAAATCACCAGGGCCCGATGACGTCAACGTCCTCCTCGGCAAGGCCAGAGAGGAAGTTGTGCAGCTCCTTGACCCTCTTGGTGTACATCGGGGAGCCCTTCCCCTCTATGTGCTTGAGGGCATGCTTGAGGGTCCGTCGGCCGTTGACGTCGCACAGCGTGTCCGAGTGGCAGACGATCTTCTCCTCCAGGGTGTGGGGGACGCCGTCCCAGGCGGGAAGGCCCAGGGCCTTGGCCTCCTTGGGCGAGAGCCCTCCGCCCACGTGGCGCCTGATGATCTCGATTATCCGGGGGTCCAGGCCCATCTCCTCGGCCATGATCACCCCCTCCACCGCGTGCTGGATGCCGTGGGTGTGAGCCCTACCAAGGTCGTGCAGGAGGGCCCCCGCGGTGATCAGCCTCTCGTCCACGGCCCTCGAATGCTTGGAGTTGATGGCCTTGGCGATGGCAAAGGCGATGCCCTCCACCGTCACCACGTGTTCGATGACGGCCTTGGGGACCCCCTCCATGCGGAGGAGCATCAAGCACTCCTTCCGGGTGGGCAGGCTCAAGGTGATCCCTCTTCCTCTGTCACGGCATCCGTCTCGAAATGGATCCGCTTTCCCCGCTCCTGGGGCAATATCGTGACCTTGCCCTTGAGGTCGCGGCCCAGGGGCTCACCCTGTGTGAGGCGGTCGAGGAAGATGGCCAGGGCGGCCACCTCGCTGTGGGGCTGGTTGCCCACGGCGGCGTTGACGTCCGCCATCTCGTAGTACTCCCTGGGGACCTTCGTGGAGCCCACGACCACCAGGATGCAGGGCCTCGAACGGAGCTTCTTCCATCTGGCCTCGTCCCAGGTGCCGATGTT